>NZ_JBFUAP010000014.1:0-152955 GCF_056406215.1 Mucilaginibacter sp. P1_D10
GTCAGGCCAGAGATTTACCGCCAGCTTCCTTCCTTCAGATTCGCAGTCACCCACGACACCCTTGCTTTTGGTTAACGCTTCCCACTATCAAGGCGCGTTCGGGACTCTCACCCTATAGCTTGCGCCCGTGCCGGGCGCACACAAAAAAAGCCCGGCTTCCACCAGGCTCTTCAATATTTATAGCGAAACGTATTACACGCCCAACAATAACCTGGTAGGGTCCTCCAGTAGTTGTTTTACACGCACCAGGAAGCTTACCGACTCGCGACCATCGATGATGCGGTGGTCGTAAGATAAGGCAAGGTACATCATAGGGCGGATAACCACCTGACCGTTTACGGCAACAGGGCGCTCGATGATGTTGTGCATACCCAAAATGGCACTCTGTGGCGAGTTGATGATCGGGGTAGACATCATGGAACCAAACACGCCACCATTGGTGATGGTGAAGGTACCGCCGGTCATCTCGTCTATAGTCAGCTTGCTTTCGCGGGCTTTGCCGGCTAAAACAACAATGGCTTTCTCTATTTCGGCAAGACTAAGGCTCTCGGCATTGCGTATAACGGGCACCACCAAACCTTTAGGCGCAGATACAGCTATAGAGATATCAGCAAAGTTGCTGTAAACGATCTCTTCGCCATCTATACGTGCGTTAACGGCAGGCCACTCTTTCAAAGCCTCGGTAACGGCCTTGGTAAAGAACGACATAAAGCCCAGGCCAACGCCGTGCTTCTCTTTGAATTTATCTTTGTACTTGCCACGCAGCTCCATTATCGGGGCCATATCCACTTCGTTAAAAGTGGTTAACATCGCAGTCTCATTCTTCACGGCAACCAAACGCCGCGCTACAGTTTTACGCAGAGAGGACATTTTTTCCCGACGATCAGAACGCGGACCTACCGGCCCTGAAGGTGCAGCGGCGGGCGCAGCAGCAGGTTTTGCAGCCGGTGCGGGTGCAGCAGCGGCAGGTTTTTGTGCCGATAATGCATCACCTTTAGTAATACGGCCATCAACGCCTGTACCGTTTACAGATGCGGTATCAACGCCTTTTTCGGCTAATATTTTTGCAGCAGCAGGCGATGGCGTGCCCGATGCATAGGTTGTTCCTTTTGATGGGGCAGTTTGCGGCGATTCGTTAACCGCATCGGCAACGGCGGGGGTTACAACGGCAGCTTTTCCACCACTAACATTACCACCTTCAATAACGCAAACCACAGCGCCAATAGCCAGTGTATCGCCTTCCTTGGCTATGGTTTTCAGTATGCCTGCTTTCTCGGCAGTGAGTTCGAAGGTTGCTTTATCAGATTCCAGTTCGGCAATGGCTTCGTCCATTTCTACTACATCGCCATCCTTCTTCATCCAGCGCGAAAGGGTTACTTCTGTAATAGACTCCCCTACAGTAGGCACTTTAATTTCTAATGATGAGGCAGCTTCAGTTGGCGCAGGAGCAGGTGCGTTTGCAGGTGCTTCTGCACTAACTGCTTTTGCAGGCTCCTCTTTTGCTGCAACAGGTGCGGCAGGTGCTTCTGCACTAACTGCTTTTGCAGGCTCCTCTTTTGCTGCAACAGGTGCGGCAGGTGCTTTATCGGCAGCAGGTGCAGCAGCGCCGGCGCCCTCTTCTATGATAGCAACCACGGCACCAATGGCCAATACATCGCCTTCGGCGGCTTTGGTGCTTAAAGTCCCGGCTTTTTCTGCGGTAAGCTCAAAGGTTGCCTTGTCTGATTCCAGCTCGGCTATTACTTCGTCCATTTCCACATGGTCGCCGTCTTTTTTCTTCCAGGCAGATAATGTTACTTCGGTTATGGATTCGCCTACCGGCGGAACTTTTATTTCTAAACTCATGGTATAGTTTTGTAGGTTTCTTTTTTGTTGAAGGTGGGAGAGTTGAAAGGTTTGAAAGTTGAAAAGTTGGACGGTTAAGCCTTAGAACTTTTCAACCTTACAACCTTTCAACATTTAACTATCCCCTCAATCCGCTCCCGCGTTTGCCATTTTTTCGGTTGTCTTCTTTATCGCAGCCTTTACCGTTTTGCCGATAGGGGTATCAAAGGCTTTGGCAACAATATGCGCCTGTTGCGCGGCGTGCTGCTTGGCAAAGCCAGTAGCGGTGCTGCTGCCCTCTAAGCGCGATATAACCTGCAGGTTAAAGTGCTTATCGTTATGGAACTTGCGGCAGATGTATGGCCATGCGCCCATGTTCTCGGGCTCTTCCTGCACCCAAATAAATTCGGTTGCTTTTTCGTATTTGGCTTTTATCTTGATTATCTGCTGTATAGGCGTTGGGTACAATTGCTCTACGCGTACGATGGCTACATCCTTGCGTTTATCAACCTGTTGTTTTTCCAGCAGGTCGTAATACACCTTGCCGGTGCAAAGCAGCACGCGTTTTACCTTTTTAACATCAGCATAGCTGTCATCAATCAGCTCCTGGAATTTGCCGCTGGTAAAATCTGCTATTGGCGACACGCACTTAGGGCTTCTCAATAAACTCTTCGGCGTAAAGATGATGAGTGGCTTACGGAAATCGCGGTGTATCTGCCTCCTTAATATATGGAAGAAGTTTGCAGGTGTGGTGCAATTGGCAACCTGTATATTATCATCGGCACAAAGCTCTAAAAAGCGTTCTACACGGGCCGAAGAGTGCTCGGGTCCCTGGCCTTCGTAACCATGCGGAAGCAGCATTACCAAACCGTTGCCGCGCTGCCATTTAGTTTCGGCACTGGCAATGTACTGGTCAACTATGATTTGCGCTCCGTTGAAGAAATCGCCGAATTGCGCTTCCCAAATGGTTAATGCATTAGGGTTTGCCATGGCGTAACCATATTCAAAACCTAAAACACCATATTCTGATAACAGGGAATTGAAAATGCTTAGCCTCGTTTCGGGGTTGATGGTTTCAAGTGGGGTGTACTCGTCTTCGCTATCGGCAAGCGTTAATACCGCGTGCCTGTGCGAGAAAGTACCGCGTTTAACGTCTTCACCGCTCAACCTCACAGGGATGCCTTCTTTTAACAAGGTTCCGTAAGCAAGTAACTCGCCCATGGCCCAATCAAACACGCCGGTTTTGTTTACCATGGCGTTGCGGTCATCGAACAGTTTCTCAATTTTCTTGAAGAACTGCTTATCAGTTGGCAGCGTTGTTAATTTATTACCTATGGCTGTGATATCTTCCTGTGGTACGGCGGTATCTATGGCCGATATCAGTTCTTTATGGTTGGCCAGGTGCAAGCCGCTCCAGGCGCCCTCGAACATGGCGATGGTATCGGTAAACCTGTCTTCCGCTTTCGATTCATCCAGCATTCCCTGCAATTCGGCACGGAAATCTTTCTCTAAAGTTTTCACGAAGGCTTCGTCTATCGAACCCTCTGTAATAAGCTTCTTACTGTATATCTGCAATGGATTTGGATGCGCCTCAATAGCTTTGTATAATACCGGCTGCGTAAATTTCGGCTCATCTGCCTCGTTATGGCCGTAGCGGCGGTAGCAAAGGATATCGATAAATACATCCTCGTTGAACACCTGCCTGTATTCCATGGCCAGGTTAACTACATAAGCCAAGGCTTCTACATCGTCGCCGTTTACGTGGAAAACCGGTGATAATACGGTTTTAGCTACGTCGGTACAATAAGTACTCGAGCGTGCATCTTTATAATTGGTGGTAAAACCTATCTGGTTGTTTATTACCAGGTGGATGGTTCCGCCGGTGCGATACCCATCAAGCTTCTCCATCTGCAACACCTCGTAAACGATACCCTGGCCTGCTACAGAAGCATCGCCGTGGATCAGTATCGGGGCTATTTTAGAATGGTCGCCGTTGTATTTAAAATCTATTTTAGAGCGGGTGATACCTTCAACAACCGGGTCTACCGCCTCTAAGTGCGATGGGTTGGGGCAAAGGCTCAAGTGAACGTTCTTGCCTGTTTTGGTGGTGATATCGGTAGAGAAACCCAGGTGGTACTTTACGTCGCCACCGAAAGGAGATTCAGAATCGTAGTTTTTGCCTTCGAACTCAGAGAACACCTCTTTGTAGGTCTTCTCCATAATGTTGGTGAGCACATTTAAACGGCCACGGTGCGCCATGCCGATGATGAACTCCTGGATGCCCAGCTCCGAACCTTGCTTAATAACCGAATCAAGCGCAGGTATCAGCGCTTCGGCACCCTCTAAAGAGAAACGTTTCTGGCCGAGGAATTTGGTGCCCAAAAAGTTTTCGAAAACAACGGCCTCGTTCAATTTCGAAAGCATCATCTTCTTCTCGTCAACACTGAATTTTGGCGTGTTGCGTTTGGTCTCCATCCGCTCTTCGAACCATTTTATTTTGATAGGATTGCGGATGTAGCGGTATTCGGCACCTATGGCGCGGCAGTAAGTATCTTCTAAAAGCTGGCGTATATCGCGCAGTTTGGCGGGGCCGAGATTAACTTCCACGCCCGCGTTGAACACGGTATCCAAATCCTTCTCGCTCAGGCCAAAGGTTTCCAGCTCTTTGCCCGGGAAATACTGGCGGCGCTCGCGCACGGGGTTGGTTTTGGTGAACAGGTGGCCGCGCGTGCGGTAGCCATCAATCATGTTCATCACGTTGATTTCTTTCAGCAAGTTTTCGGGCAGTACGCCTGCCGTAGGGGCCGCAGCCTTCGCAGGCTGCGATTCTTTACCGAAATCGAAGCCTTCGAAAAACTTTTGCCATCCGTAATCTACCGATTCCGGCTCTTGTTTGTATGCTTCGTATAATGAGTCGATATATGCTGCGTTTCCGCTATCAATATAATTTAGGCTATCCATGAGAAACCATTCTTGTAAAACGCAACAAAATTAAGCATAATAGTACAATTAGCCCCAAATTATATGTTATAACTTTTGAGGTTATTTCATGCTAACGTTGTAAATTATCTTTAAATGCAATATGGCGCTGTTTATAAAGAAAACCCGGTTGCAATCCACTCGTACTTAGAAAGGATTAAGATATACGGATCTATGAAACCTAATGAATAATGGTTACATTCTGCTCTTTAAAATAATGGGACATTAACTGCTTTTATTATGATCATTGTAAGTAACCGGGAGTTGGGCGAGCTTTACGAAAAAGCTACTGAGTCGTATCACCGATGCGTTAATAACCCGGAAAATACATTTTTACAGGATGAGATCTCTATACCCATTGATGAGATCCAATTGAAAAGAACTAAAGTAAAAGCCGTTTTTACTGAAAACACCCCCGAGGTTTATTCCTGGGAAGTAGAAATAGTTTTGTGGGACGAAACTGCCATGATAGGGAGGTACACCTACATTGAAGACGATATGGGAAACGAAATAGACAATGGTTTGGTGTTTTATTGACCGTATGTATCAGGCTTTCCGTGCTGATGCTCATATGCAGCGCGCCCCCTACTCTATGCCACATCCAAACAAAATTAATTTAGCACCAATGCTTGAGATATTGCTAAAGTTTAGCCCTGTTTATTATATTTAACATTAATAAATTTCCCGGCTGTATAAACGGATTAAAAAATGTATAGCACTTACCTGCAAACATGGATAATTTAGTTTCGAGATTAAAACAAAACCTGTTGTTGCAACTTTTTACAATTGGCCTGCGCTACCTGCTCGGGTCAGCTTTCGTATATGCAAGCATCTTTAAAATTGAAGGGATAAGGTTTATGCCTAAACCAGGCAATAACACGCCGTTAAGTTCGCTGTCACACTTTTTCGAAGCGATGTATCAGGCAGGTATTTACTGGCATTTTATTGGCTGGGGGCAATTGATTGCAGGCTTCCTGCTCATGTCGCAGGCCTTTAGCACGTTAGGGGCAGCAGCATTTTTCCCTATTATGCTCAATATTTTCGTCATCACCATTTCGTTCGATGCTCCTAACATCCTGCTCATAACGACGTTGATGCTCATCTCCAATGTGTATTTGCTTTTATGGGATTGGAATAAGTTAAAATTCATCTTCCTACCCCGGCAGCAACAATATTTGGATGATAACGGGGCGTTTTCAAAACGTAAAGGTTGGACGTATTTTGGTCTGCTTTTATTTTTTGCTATTGTTGCCTTTCGGTTATTTCAAATACATCATTGATACGCCCTAATCAATAAGCCTTATTTATTTGCTTCTCTTTTCATGAAACGACGCTATAATAAATCCTATGAAGCACCAAGGTATTACAGAACACAAACCCCAGTCGGCCCTATGTGCATCGTGCGGAAGCTTTGTAGATGATAAACGTTTTATAAGCTGATGTGGACGATGCACTGAGCCTAGTGCAGCAACTTGTGCAAATAACTCCGCACATACCCCACCCCCTCAAATAGCACAGCCAGGAGGCCGATAATGATGGTGAATTGTTCGAAGGAGTTCATATACAAATATATACGATTAGACCCGGTTTTTATTGCTTTGTTACGCTGATACAGGTAACCAGGTGCTGATGAAATCGCTTTTGCTGTCGAGCTGGTTAGCCGGCTTTGCCGCATTGAAGTAGCGGTTGCTCCTGGTATCGTTGCCTACGCCGGCCACAAAGGCCCAGTTGCCCCAGTTGCTGGCGGGAGAGTAATCTAATAGTTTCTCTTCGAAGTAAAGCGCGCCGCGGGTCCAATCTACCTGCAGCTCTTTGGTAAGGTAAGTAGCTACGGCCTGGCGGCTGTAGTTGCTGATGAAGCCGGTGGCGTTAAGCTCGTGCATGGCCGCATCTATATAAGGTACGCCGGTGTCGCCGACTTTCCAATGCTCAAAAAGTTCGTCCTGATTTGTTGCAGCTTCGGGCGCCTCTCCGCTGAAGCCTTCGGCACGGAAGTATTTTTGCCCGTGCTTTTTAAACATGAAGCGAAAATAATCGCGCCATAACAGTTCCAGCATCAGGGCATCGCCGTTTTGCAGGCTATTGCGGTGCTTTAGCACTTCCCAATACACCTGCCTTGGCGATACGCAGCCCATAGCCAGCCACGGCGAAAGGCAGGAAGATATCCCTCCGGCGTTCTTGCCTGTTTTTTGCCCGCAGTTTTGCTGGTTGGTAAAATATTGCTCCAGCCGGGCCAGGGCCTCGGTTTCGCCGCCCAGGAAGTGGTTGGTTGCCCGCACATCGTCTATCGGGTCGGGCACGCCCAAATCGGCAAGGGTTGGCAATTCGCCGGCATCGGTAATGGTAGGCGTAGTAATAATTTCAGGATAAACCGTGCATTGGCGCACGCTGCTATCACGTTCTACCTTCTTTTTAAAGGCCACGAAACTATCGGGGATATCTTTTATAGGGAAGGGCAAATCCTCCTTATGGTACATGGTATGGCCGATGAAATGCTTCAGGTTCAGCTTCATTTTCCACAGGGCGGCTTCTACGCGTTCGGAAGCGTCGGTTTCCTCTGGCGCAACTTCGCGGTGATGATACACCTCGCTTACGTGATATTCCTCGGCCAGTTGGGTAAGCACCTGGGCCGGGTTGCCGATGCGGATGATAAGCTCTGCACCGAATTGTTGTAGGTTGTGACGCAGATTGGCAACCGACTGCAACAGGAAACGCGCCCTGAAACTACCTGTTTTTAAAGCGCCTGATGAACTGGTTTTGAAGTAGTAGGGGTCGAAGATATATACGGGCAATACGTTATCGGCTTTGCGCAGTGCTTCTGATAATATTTCATTATCGTGTAAACGCAAATCGTTCCTAAACCAAACCAGAATAGTCCTTTCACTCATCGGGGAGAAAAATCTAAAGTTATTTAGATTGATTACAAAGATGCTAATTATTTATCAGAGGCTGAAAAGTTGATACGATATATGACAGGATGCTAACATTTGTTTAAACAAGCATTAGTTCAACTGCAAACCCAATAAAAATATCAAATGACTGATTAACAAATAATTACATGCAAAAAAAGCAAATTTCTGTAAACCTTTTTTCATCCTTTATAGGCCCCTTACATGGTTGGCGATTGCTGGTAGATGGCCAATTACTGGCTTCTAATGTACGCAATAATTGATTGACTGCTCATGTCAGGAACGGTTGCTGTCGCCGTTAATTATAACACAAACATGATACTCGCTTGTATAATAAACGGTAACTTTATGCATTAAATAAGTATTATGGCAACTACCCAAAGCATCCAGAAAGCGTATATAGATTTTGTGCTTACCGAAGGCACGCAACCAAAATCGGTTTACATCTTCGCCAAGAAAAATAAAATGGCCGAAGAGGAATTTTACAAGCACTTCGGCTCGTTTGATGCCGTTGAGCAAAGCGTTTGGGCCGACCTGGTGAGCAAAACCCTTACCGAGATACGCGCACAGGAAGTATGGCCGCAATATTCTGCCCGCGAAAAGGGCTTGTCCTTTTTCTACAGCTTTTTCGAATTATTGAAGAGCAGCCGCAGCTTTGCCGTTTACAGCATCAAAAAGCAGCGTGGTTTTGGCACGCCGAAAGTATTGGAACCTACAAAAGAATTATTCGAAAGCTTCGCCGAAGGGATTTTAGCCGAGGGGATTGAAACTTCGGAACTATCCGACCGCAAATTTTTCAGCAAACGCTATAAAGACGCGCTTTGGGTACAGTTTGGCTTCGTGCTGAATTTTTGGATAAACGATGATTCCGCCGGTTTCGAGAAAACTGATGAGGCGATAGAAAAAGGCTTGAACGTAACATTCGATTTGTTCCAGCGTTCGCCGATAGATAACCTGTTCGAATACGGCAAGTTTTTGGCCAAGAACGGCGGCCTGAAAGAAAAGATGGGCTTTTAAAACTGTAGCGATGGATTTGAAACCCATCGCTACAGTTTTAGAACAGCGAATTAACCCTATTTTATTAAAATATTGAGTACTACCCAACTGAACAACCTAGCTATTCCTGAAGCTAACACCTTCGCCGCCATATTCGATATGGACGGTACCCTTATCGATAATACGCCTTTTCACTTTTTGGCCTGGCAGCTACTTTTCAAAGAGCACGGGTTACCCGAACTAAGCCGCGAAACCTACAAAAACGAGATAAGCGGCATCCCGATAGCCAACACCGTTAGGCGGTATTTTGCCGGTGCAGAAGAGGCTACTATAGCTTCCATATCACACCAAAAGCAAATGCTTTATCAGCGGGAGTTCATCCCCCATCTAAAGGCCATTAGCGGATTGGAGGATTTTTTGGCAGAACTGAAGGATGCCGGCGTTAAAATGGCGGTTGCCACATCGTCTGACATGGCGGACGTTGATTTTATTTTCGATACCGTCCCCATCGGGCAATATTTCGATGCCATCATAACCGGCGATATGGTGCAGGAGCCAAAGCCTAGTCCGCTGATATTCTTAAAGGCTGCGGAACTATTGGATACGCCCCCTGCAAGATGCGTGGTGTTCGAAGATTCGGCTGCGGGGCTGCAGGCAGGCAACAGCGCGGGCATGAAAGTTGTAGGCATTACCACCAGCCACCCCGCCGAAAAGATAAACCAGGTAGCCAGCCTGGCCATTGACAACTACTCGGACATCAACCTGCCTGCGCTGGCTGAATTATTTGAAAACTAACATGAGCGATACTCCTTCGAAAGAACAAAACAGCATACCCACCAGCAAAGTAGAACGCAGCGCCAAATTTGTAAAAACGGGTTTTAAGATAGGCGGCAACTACATCAAGCATTACTCCAAAAAGCTCTTCAACCCGGAGATGGATAAATCCGAACTTAATGAGGATAACGCTACGGATATCTACCAATCATTAAGCGAACTAAAGGGCAGCGCCCTAAAGGTTGCCCAGATGCTGAGCATGGATAAGAACCTTTTGCCGCAGGCTTATGTAGATAAATTCACGCAATCGCAATACAACGCGCCGCCGTTATCGGGGCCGCTTATCGTGCAAACGTTCAAGAAATACTTCGGCAAAAACCCCGACCAGATATACGATAAATTCAACATCCGTTCTACCAATGCGGCTTCTATTGGCCAGGTGCACCAGGCAGAACTTAAGGGCAAAAAACTGGCGGTGAAGATACAGTACCCCGGCGTAGGCGATTCCATCTCATCGGACCTTAAGCTTATCAAACCCTTCGCCTTCCGCATGCTGGGCATGAGCGAAAAGGAACTGGATGTTTACATGCGCGAGGTAGAAGAACGCCTTTTAGAGGAAACCGATTACGAGCTGGAAGTGCGCCGCTCAATCGAGTTTTCCGAAGCCTGCGCCAACCTGGATAACGTAGTGTTCCCTAAATATTACCCGGAGTTATCCAGCAAGCGCATTATTACCATGGATTGGCTGGAGGGCAAACACCTGCGCGAGTTTCTGGCTACCAACCCATCGCAACAACTACGCGACCAGATTGGCCAGGCGCTGTGGGATTTTTACAACTTTCAGCAGCACGAACTACGCGCTGTACACGCCGACCCGCACCCCGGCAATTTCATGATAACCCCCGCCGGCAAACTCGGTGTGATAGATTTTGGCTGCATTAAGGTAATGCCCGATGATTTTTATTACCCCTTCTTTTCGCTCACCTCAACCAATTTATTCGATAGCAAGGAAGATACCATCGCTGCGTTCCGCAAGCTGGAGATGATATTGCCCAACGATACCCCTGCGCAGATAGAATTTTATTATACCATGTTCCGCCAGATGATCGGGCTGTTTGCTAAGCCTTACATTACTGATGAGTTCGATTTCGGCGAGAAGGTCTTTTTCGATGAGTTGTTCGGCTTTGGCGAAAAGGTATCTAAGATGCCCGAGTTTAAGCAGGCACGCGGTGTAAAGCATTTCATCTACGTAAACCGTACCAACTTCGGTCTGTACAACATCCTGCACGAACTGAAGGCAAAAGTAAAAACCGGTACGTATAAGCCGCATGTGGAAGCGGTTGGGCTTTAGCATGAGGCCGTTTGCAGCCATCGGTTGTTTGTAATATCTTTAAAAAAATCTTTTAACATGAAACGCCTTGCCTTTATAGCCTGCATCATCATCTGTTTTGCATCGTGTAAAAACAAGCCGGCACCGCAGCAAAAGCACGGTAAAGATTCGCTAACCATAGTGCAGGCTAGCTACGTTGCCCCAAAGGGCCCCGATAAACCGGAAATAGACACGCTGGAAAACCTCGACAAGGCAGACCAATATGCAGATTACTACATCGTGGTTGCTGATACCGGTAAAAACTACTATGCGCTAAGGGACAAGATGCTAAAGCTGCACGACACTACCGGCATTGCCATAGATACGATGGGCCGGTACTACAATAAAAAGAAAGATTTGATAATGGTACCGGAAGATGACGAGGACGATATTGTTGCAGGTGATTACTATCCAAGGCGGCAACCATCGCAAACCTTAAGCCTGGAGTATCTGAATACGTACACATCCGACGCGGATCCTAAAATGATAGCACTGGTAAGCGGTATTTATGAAGATAAAGCCAGCGCAGATAAAGTGCTTAAGTTATTGCCCTGGCGTAAAGCTTTTGTCTTTAAAGGCAAGGTGTACGTAGGCTGCTTACATTAAATGTAGTTAACCATTGCCACAAGCGATAAGGCGAACGTAGCTATCCAGCTGATGACAGATTTAAACTGCCATGCCTCAATTTCGGCTATGCGCCCTGTGCCGACAAATGATTTAGACTTGCGGTTGCAATAGTAACCAAAAGCAACGAGGGCGGTTAAAACGACGGCGAAAACGCAAATGAGCAAATCTTGAAAATAGTTTGTAAGCATAGTAATCTGCGATGATAGTGTATATACGTGGCATAATCAAAAATAGATGTATCCATTTTGTAAACATCTTAACATTCGATAGCTTCACGCTTAAAGCAAAAAGCTTTCCAAACCCGGTTGAAGCTTAATGGGCGGCCTTTTTTACTTAAAAAGTTACTATTACGAAATTCTTTATCCCTGAGTTACGTATCTATGGGGAATTAAGCGACAGGTTGGGGTATTTTTTGCGAAGCAAGGCTTTTTGCATCTTTTTGGCACAAGCCATCAATCGTTGCCGGGGATTCGTACCTTTCCGGTAACCATTCGGCATCAACACCCGGAAACAGTTTGTGGAATTTGAAGTTGATAAACGATGGCACGCCGAATGCAGATTGATCCGGTTGCCAGCTATCTGTGTTAACGACTATAAACTACTATAATTTATGAGCAAAAACATATTAATTACCGGCGGCACCGGCTTATTGGGTACCCAGCTTACACAGGAGCTGCTGGCCCAGGGCCATACCGTAAGCCACCTTAGCCGCAGCAAAGGCAAAAACCCAAAGATACATACCTTCATTTGGGATGTGGATAAAGAACAGATAGATGAGCACTGCCTAGATGGCGTAGACACCATTATACACCTGGCGGGTACCGGCATTGCCGATAAACGGTGGACCGACCAGCGCAAACGCGAGATTGTAGAAACCCGTACCAAATCCATCGGCCTTATTTACGGGCTGATGCGCAACAGGGCCAACCGGGTGCGTTCGGTTATCTCTGCATCGGGCATAGGGTATTATAGTAATCGCGGCGAGGAACTGCTGACAGAGGAAAGCCCGCCCGCGCATGATTTTATCGGTACCTGCTGCATCGATTGGGAAAACGCGGTTGATGAAGGCAAGGAGCTTGGCATTCGCATACTCAAGTTCCGCACCGGGGTGGTGTTGAGCAAAGATGGCGGCGCCTTGCCTCAATTAGCGCTCCCGGTTAAACTCGGCATAGGCTCGCCCTTAGGTAACGGCAAGCAATGGATACCCTGGATACACCCGCGCGATGTAATGGATATGTACCTGCTTGGCGTGAATAATGAGAACCTAACGGGCGTATTCAACATGGCCGCCCCCTATCCCGTAACCAACGAGCAGCTCACGCAAGCTGTAGCCAAACAATTACACCGCCCATTGTGGGCACCAAAAGTGCCGGCTTTTATATTGAAATTGCTAATGGGCGAGATGGCTTTGCTGGCTCTGGGCAGTACCAAAACATCGGCACAAAAAATAATGGAAGCTGGTTTTAAATTCACCTATCCCGATATAGCTGCGGCCCTGCAAGAGATTTATGGATAGCACCGCTGTAGCGATTTTTTGGCACCGACGGGATTTGCGGCTGGATGATAATGCCAGCCTGTATCGCGCCCTAAAAAGCGGTAACCCTGTGCTGCCCATCTTTATATTCGATAAGGAGATATTGGATGCGTTGGATGCAGAAGACGATGCCAGGGTAACCTTCATTTACGAAACCGTTGCCTGCTTGAAAGCCGAATACCAACAGCATGGGAGCAATCTGCAGGTGTTTTATGATAAACCCGAACACGTTATTGCCCAACTGATAAAACAGCACAAGGTTACAGCCGTTTACACCAATCACGATTATGAACCCTCCGCCAACAAGCGCGACGAGGCCATAGCAAAGCTCTTGGCGGAGCACGACATCGATCTGAAAACCTTTAAGGACCAGGTAATATTCGAACGCGACGAAGTGGTCAAAGACGATGGCAAGCCTTATACGGTTTTCACACCCTACAAAAACAAATGGCACCAAAAGCTTAAGCCCTTTTACCTTAAGGCCTACCCTACCGAAAAATATTTAGCCAACCTTTATCAATTTAAAGCATCGCCCATGCCCTCTTTAAAAGAGATGGGCTTCACCAAAAGCGATGCTGAATTCCCCGGCACAGGCTATGAAAAGTTTATTGCCGATTATGCCGAAAAACGCGATTTCCCGGCTGTTAAAGGCACCTCGCATATCGGGCTTCATCTGCGTTTCGGTACGGTGAGCATCAGGCAACTGGCCAGCAAAGCATTCCACGCCACCGAAAAAACCTGGCTTAACGAGTTGATATGGCGCGAGTTTCACATGATGGTGCTGCACCACTTCCCGCAAACGGCAACGCATGCCTTTAAGCCCGATTACGACAACATTAAATGGATAAACAACGAAGAGCAGTTTAAAGCCTGGTGCAATGGCCAAACCGGCTACCCCATGGTTGATGCCGGCATGCGCGAGCTCAACGCTACCGGCTTTATGCATAACCGCTCGAGGATGGTAACGGCCAGCTTTTTAACCAAACACCTGCTTATAGACTGGCGTTGGGGCGAAGCCTACTTCGCCCAAAAACTGCTGGATTATGAAATGGCCAGCAACATAGGCGGCTGGCAATGGGCAGCCGGTTGCGGCACCGATGCAGCACCATACTTCCGCATATTCAATCCCGAAGCGCAGATGAAAAAATTCGACCCGAAGATGGAATACATAAAAAAATGGGTTCCGGAGTATGCCGACTTCAGCACCTATCCAAAACCCATCGTAGATCACGCTTTTGCGCGCGAACGTTGCCTTAAGGCTTTCAAAGCAGCCTTAAGCTAATATTATATTTATTCCAACTGAGTTACCGTAGTTATCTGGAATTCGAAACGGAGCGGTGCATGCGTAGGTATGCCCGATGACGTTGGCGGCGATATGCCATAACCAAGCCTCGATGGCATAATCAATGAGATAGATACACCCGAGGCCCCATGGTCCTTTAGCCCTTCGTAAACGCCCGGAACAAGACCCGATATACCATCGCTGATAGCCGGACTAAACACGTAAGCCGTGGTTTTTGACGCTTCGTCAAACGATGTTCCGTTTAATATAGCTCCCGTATAGGTAGTGGTAACAATCGATAAGTCGTTTATACTCTTTGCCGTATCTGCTTTGGCCGTTATCAACTTATAGTACAGGCCCGACGCGGTTTTGGTGTATCCGCTTAAGCTATTAGTGGTGAGGTAATTCCTGATAACCAGATCATCATACGCTGCCTGATCATCAATTACATGCACATAATAGTCGAGGCATTGGTTACCCGCTATACGGCTGTTTACGTTGGTAACGCTACCAGAGCCGTACCCGGTTTTGCCATAAGCCAGGCGAGACGGTATCTGCAAACGCATGCTGGCTCCTTTGTATTTCAACACGTTGTGTATGGCTGTCTGTAGACCCTTAGGCAAGCCATCCTGCTGCAAATGGCCCAGATAATCATCAAAATGGTTGGTGATGGTATCTGCCGAAGTGTATTTGCCATCGTAGCTTTTTACGGTGAACACCAGCGAAACCCTGTCAGACCACTCCAGTTTAGCACCTGTGCCGGGGTTGATGATTTTATAATACATGCCGGTAGTATCGCCGCCGGTGGTGTCGCGACTAAAGCCGGTAAGGCCGTTAGTGCTTATATAATTCTGTATCTGCTGTTCGTCGAATTCCTGGATGGTGGGGTCAACGCCGTCTTTACGGCAAGCGGTTAAGCCGGCCACGGCAATCAGTAAAAAAGTAAAGATCTTTTGTTTCATCTAAAATTAGTTCGTTACATCTAAAAGTTTTATATCAAAGTCCAGCACCGAATTTTTGGGCAATCCCAAATCGGTCTGGTCGTACGGCCCGTATGCATAACGCGAGGGTATCAATAATCGTACGGTGCCGCCTTTCTTAATTTGCGGTATGCCCAACTGCCATCCTCTTATCACTTCTCCCAGCGCAAAACTTGGGTGAAAACCGTTACTCTTGGCAAATTCCTTCCCACTGGTCAATATCCTACCGGTAAAATCAACCGTTACGCGGGTAGAGTTGGTAAACAAATCGTTCCCCTCGCCAGGTGCAATAACGATATAAAAAACACCGGTGGTATCAATACGCTTAGCTGCCGTTGTTAAGCCGTTAGCATCAATATAGTCGGTGATTATTTTCTCATCCACAACCCCTTGCGCCCTTACCTCCGCAACCACGTCATACCCCTTTTTGCATGACGATAAGCCCGCAGCAAGCAATAATATGATAAGCAGTAACCTGTTCATACCTCTAATAATCTGCAAATTTATTGTTTTAAATGGCAAAAACGGCAGCTTAACACTTTTTAACACTTGGCAGCGCAAATAAGCCGGTTATTGGGGTTTGTAATTGATGGTAAGCTGATTTATCTTTTTCAGTATTTCGGTTAAATACAGCTTATCAGCCTCACTTATGTGGCTATTGAGGTAATTATTGAACTGCTTTACCACATCCTTGGCCATTTTGCGTTTTTCTTTGCCAAGGTCGGTCAGGAATATTTTTACCGAGCGTTTATCCCCTTTGTTAGATTGGCGGTAGATCAGTCCCGTCTCCTCCAATTGGTTCAGCATGCGCGAAAGGCTGGTAGATTTAAGCCCCAGCAATGCCGCTGCCTGCGATACGGTAGTCCCCTCCTCATCTATATTGATGAGCAGGTAACCTATAGATTGCGTAATACCAAATTCCGTAACTATCTGGTTGTAACGGTTGGCAACGGTTTGCCAAACTATCTTCAAAAAGTAATCAATCGTTTCCTGGTGTTTTACACTGCTTCGCATAAGGCAACAAACATAATGTATTTAGTTCATGGTTCATAGATGATAGTTCATAGTAGCTGCCGGTTCATGGCCCGTAGTAGCCCGGTTAAACACCTATAGATAACGGTTCGTAGGCTCATCCAGTATAACGAAACTTCGGCCATGAACCATCAGCTATGATTATCTGCTATGAACTATGAACCATCCGCCATGAACCGCCTCCTACCACCCCAATTTGGTATCATCTCCCCTTGGATCGGCACCGCCTTCGTAGTAGCCCCATTTGGTTTTCAGGATACCGTCCACCCGGCCAATAGAGCCGCGTTTGGTAAACTTATAGCCTTTTTTTGTAAGCTTGTCCACGGTTATACTATCGAGGGCATCCGGCTCGGCACCAACTTCATCCGGCATCCATTGATGATGAAAACGTTTGGCTGATACCGCTCCCTGCATGCTTTTATCGAATTCTATCACGTTCAATATCGTCTGGAAAACCGAGGTGATAATGGTAGAACCGCCGGGCGTGCCCACTACCATAAACAGGTCGCCATTTTTCTCGATGATGGTAGGCGTCATGGCCGATAGCATCCTTTTATTGGGTTGTATGCTGTTAGCTTTACCGCCCAGCAGGCCATACATATTGGGCACGCCGGGTTTCGAGCTGAAGTCATCCATCTCGTTATTAAGCAGAAAGCCTGCACCGCCTACAAATACGTGCGAGCCGAAAGTATCATTGAGGGTGGTGGTAATAGCCACCGCGTTGCCCTCTTTATCAACGATGGAATAGTGGGTGGTTTGGTCGCTTTCGTAGCCTATGAACATGCCGGGCTGTATGCTGGCGCTTGGCGTTGCTGCGTCCCAGTTAAAGTTTGCCATGCGTTTGATCAGATATTGAGTATCCAGCAGACTATCTTTGGGTACTTTGTAAAAATCGGGGTCGCCCAGGTATTTAGAGCGGTCGGCATATGCCCGGCGTTCTGCCTCAACTATCACTTGTACGGTAGAATCTTTATTGAAGCCCCACCTTTTAAGGGGGTAGCGTTCGGCTATTTTCAACAACTGCATCAACACGATGCCCCCACTGCTTGGTGGCGGCATGGTAATTATTTTATAGCCCTTGTAATTGCCGATGATGGGCGTACGCCATACCGAGTGGTAGTTCTGTAAGTCGGTCAGTGTCATGATGCCTTTGCCCGATTTCATTTCGGCAACAATTAAATCAGCGGTTTTGCCGGTATAGAAACCGTCGCGGCCTTTATCGCGTATCAGTTCCAGAGTGTGCCCCAGGTCCTCCTGCACCAATATATCGCCTTCCTTCCAGTCGCCATCCTTTATCAGGTATTTTTTACCGGGGTTCAGTGCAGCAAACTTTGCCTTCGCGCTGTTGATATTGTTGGCCATGCGGGCGGTCATTTTAAAGCCGTTTAGCGCCATGTTTATAGCTGGTTGCACCAGATCGGCCCATTTTAGTTTGCCATATTTTTTATGCGCGGCTACCATGCCATCTACAGACCCGGGCACGCCCGATGCAAAATGGGTGTATAGGCTCATGTTGGGTATAACGTTGCCTGCACTATCCAGGTACATATTGGTACTGGCCTGTGCGGGAGCTTTTTCCCTAAAATCGAGCGTATTTGTTTTGCCCGATGCGGAGCGGTACACCATAAAGCCGCCGCCGCCGATATTGCCTGCCTGCGGGTGCGTTACCGCCAGGGCAAATTGCACGGCAACCGCAGCATCCACCGCGTTACCGCCTTTTTTGAGTATATCCAGCCCCGCCTGAGCAGCATCGGGATAGGCACAAACAACCATACCATTGCGGTATTGGCCGCTTACATTTTGCCCTAGTTGCCCTTTTACGCAGCCTGCCGTAAGGCATAAAAAAAGCATGGCCGAAATCAATTTGTGAGGTATGCGGAGTTTGGGGGTCATCATCGTTATAGAAAAATAATTTGGCCAATTTAGTGTATTTCGGCATAAAAATACGGCTTGTGCAGTTGTAATTTTCCTGTTGAAAACCAGCAACATCCCCTATAAAATGCCTTCTTTTTTGGCCTGATAAGCATAAAACGGCATTTTTACCGTTTATACCAAAATCACTACCATGAAAAAAATCTCCTTTATCGCATTAATATTATGCACTTTTTTGCTGGCCGCTAACCGCTCGCAGGCCCAGGATTACAAGACTGCCGTCGGCGTGAAATTCGGCGGATACGAGAACGGTTTCTCTGTAAAATACTTTATGGACGACCGCACCGCGCTGGAAGGCATACTGGGTATCCGCTCGCACGGGGCCGTGCTTACAGGGCTTTACGAGCTGCATCAGCCGGCCTTTAACACCGCAGGCTTGAAGTTCTACTATGGCGTTGGTGCGCACCTGGGTTCGGTTGGCGCGGGCAGGTACAAAACCTTCGGCGGCGACGACAAGTACTACACCGGTAACCATATTTTGCTTGGTGCCGATGGTGTGCTGGGGCTGGAGTACAAAATTGCCGATGCCCCCATCGCTGTAAGCCTTGATCTTAACCCGCGTGTTGAACTGGCTACCGGGCCTTTTTTCGACCTGGCGCCGGGGTTGGGTATCAAGTACACTTTTTAATCGGATAGTCCATCACCGCTTTTTTCGGGATGCAAAAACGGCTGAAGAACCCCTGGTTTTTCAGCCGTTTTTGTGCTTTTTTACCTCCTAAAATTTCCGTGAATTTGCTACAATAGCAAAAAAAAGGGTCGTTTTTACTTCACGATGATTATTTTTTTGGCGTAAGTTTTTTGCCCAAGTATTACACGCAAAATATAAGTGCCCGGCATCTGGTTGCTGGTGTTCACCGCCATGCTGAAATTGCCCGCGGCGACAGTTTGCTCTTGTCTGTACACTATCTGCCCCGCCGTGTTTACCAGTTCTATTTTTGCAGTACCCGCAGCCTTTGCCACAAATACAACATTAAGGTTATCAACCGCTGGCACGGGGAACAGGGTGAGGCCGATATCGGTGCTGGTATCCGGGTACTTGGCTACCAGCGCAAAAGCAAACTCATCTGACCGGCTTACGCAGCCGGTACTCAATGCCACTTCGGTGGTGTACTTGCCGCTTTGTATGGGCGCGTAGGTAGCACCCGTTGCACCGGCAATGGCCACTCCGTTCAGAAACCACTGGTTACCTTCGGCAAAGTTGGAAACCAGTGTATCAGCTGCCCGGGTAATTACCGGCTTGTTTAGCGTAGCAGGCAGCCGGGCGGCAGATGGGCAGCCCATGCTTTTCACATGCAGATCATAAAAATAGTAATAGAAAGCTTTGTAGTAAGTAGTATCGTTGGCGTTGGTGGGCGATACCGCCGTATTGCCCATAATGCTAAAGATGTTGCCTATTTTGAAAGGATAGCCCGTAACGCCGCCGTTATTGCGAAACACCGTTACCGAGGTATCATACGTTGGGGTAATAGCATACGTGCCCGCTGTGGGCAGGGTTAGGTTAAGGTTCACAAGCGTGCCCTGGTCGGCAGGGTCATCGGTTTGGGCGTTGGCGCCGGGGGGGGTGCGTGTGGCGGCAGCGTTGATGGTTGTGGTAGATACCGTTTCGCCGTTGGCATTGGTTACCGTAAAGGTTAGCTTGCCGGGGTTGCCGAAATACATCCGCGCGGTTTCAAGCACCACCGGCACATTGGTGTACACCACTACCGATGGGCCAAACTGGTTGTACCCTCCGCCGGTGAATGCGCTTTTAGTGGCGGGGCCAATGTTGCCGCTAAAATCATTCAGCCCGGCGTAAAAAGTGTTGTTGGTTGGCGTAACAGTGGTAGAAGCGATTGGCCCGAAAGCTATCGGCAAGGCATCCGTGGGCGATTTATACCAAAGCAGTTGCCCATCGCCGGTACCGTTGAGCAGGTAGGTATTATTGTTGTTGCACAGGTAGGCGCTTAGCGTACCCAAAGCCGGGGGCAGGCTTATGCTTACCGTACCTGTGGTTTTATTGTTGGCGGCAATAGGGTCTCCGGTGAGGTGGGTTTCGGCGGCGATGGTGTAGGTTGCACCCGCCACGGTGTTGAACTTACCCGAAAGCGTGTAATCTACCTCATCAAGCGGACTGATGGTACCCGTATAAACCTCGTTAAACGTTACCACGGTACTATTTGGCGAGGTAACCGTTACCGTAACCGGCACATTGCTGATGTTGGCGCTGCCATAATTCTTAAGCCTAACAGTTATGGCTGTGGCTACCGCGCAGGATGTGCCGTCTTCGGCATTTACAATGGCCGATACTCCTGCATCGGCAACGGGCTTGGCAAACTGCACGCGGTAATCCTGGGTTTCGCCCTTGGCGTAAGTACCGCAGGCACTTATGGTTGATGTGTCCGAAGTTTCGGTAAGCACTACGCGCAACAGGCCGAAATTACCGGGAACAACCGACAGCGGCACCGTGATATTACCGGTGTAAGTAGCTGTACCATTGACTACTGTGGTGGTAGCAGCCAGCTCGTCGGCCCCGAAGCCGCCGTCGCCGTTCCAGTCTACAAATATTTTGGCAGCCTTGTTGAAATTACCACCGCAGGTACCCAATGTAATGCTGAAAGGATAGGTTTTGGCCTGCTCTAATTGCAGGGTGAGGGCGGTATAATCTGAATAGCCGGTGCAGCCCGCCGCAGGCGTATTGTTTACGTTGGATAGGGTGAAATTATCCACCCGCGAACCTGCGGTAGACAGCGGTGCCGATGCGCAATAAGCTGCCCCGCCGATACCTGTGGCAATGAGCGAATACGCCTGGCTGCCCGATGATAGCGTACCCTTATGCGATACCGTGATGGTGTATGTTTTGCCCGGCGTAGCGTTAGCAATGTACACCTGCTCTATATTATCGCGGATGTTGTCGCCCGTAGTGGCCGTGGCCGATGGGTTAGCGGGGTTTAATACGTAGGGGCTGTAGGTGCTTGTGCCATCGCTTACGCGGATATCGAGGTCGTTCACCAGTTTGGGTACCCGGCTGTTGATAACGCCCTCTGTGGTTGGGGTTCCGGCGGGGTCGGTCCAGCAGATGGATACCGCCAGCGGGCCTACGCCCGATGCCGTAACCTGGAAAGTTTTGCTTTGCCCCTGCGCCAGGGTGTTCTCGCTGATGAGGCTTTTGCCGCCGTTATTGGTAATGGCCTGCGCGGCGGTGCGCATATTGAGCAGCCCCCAACCGTAAACATAATCGGGGCCAACGTTGCCTGCATCGAATGCGGTATGACAGGCCAGGCCCTTCAGCGTGGCGGATAGCATGAACGCCCCCGCATTTTTTTGTGCGTAATATTCCTGCAGCAGCAGTAATGACCCTGTAACATTGGGCGCAGCCATAGAGGTGCCCGATAGCGTAAGGTACGAATTTGGGCTGCTTACGCCCGTGGATAGCACGTTTTCGCCATCGGCAACCAGATCGGGTTTTATGCGGCCATCATCAGTTGGGCCCCAACTGCTGAAATATGAGACGGCCACATCGCTGCGGTTTAGCGGGCCATTCGGCAAAGGGCCTACCGCGCCTACGGTAAGTATATTTTTTGCATTGCCCGTGGTGCTGATGATATCGTAACCATCGTTGCTGCTGATGCCGGGCGGCCTCGCCCCTTTGTTGATAATGGCCGGGTTGGTTTTGGTAGCATAGCCGTAATACACCTCGCCCACGGCGGGGCCGTTGCTGCTGCGGCTGTTACCTGCCGATTCTACGATTAAATAATACGGCGCGTTATAGGCAATATTGTCCCAACTTTGCACACGACTATCGTAAAAGCCGAAGTTGTAGTCCTGGGTATCGCCGGGCAGGCCGTACCATTCCCAATGGCCCGCGCCGCTGTTGTACTCCCACCCGGCCACGTCGCCATAAGAGTGGTTAGAGAGCAGCAGGCCGGTTGCGGCGGCGGCGCTCATTTCAGATACGTCGTTATCAAAATCCCAGGAGTTTAATACCGCCATGTTGAAGGCCATGCCTTTTGCGGGGCCGTAAACACCTTTGGCCACCATGGTGCCGGCCACGTGGGTAGAGTGATCAAGCACAGAGGCATTATCTTTTGAGGCGATGGTTTTGCCCGCGAATTCTACGTGAGAACTGTACACCGAGCCGCCATCCCAAATGGCCAGCCGGTTGGCCAGGAAAGTGCTGCTGCCCGATAGGTTTAGGCCCAGCGCGCCGCCCGGTTGTACGGCATTGGTGCCGGTAGTGGCTGCCGCTATGGTATTGTTATGCGTAACCAAAAACACCGGGAAACCCAGGCTGTTGGTGCCTTGTAAAGTTTTGAGGTTGCCTGTTTTTGTTTGGCTGCGGATGGCCCATCCACGCCCTTTGGCCAGCGATACTGCCCTTTGCTGCCCGGCGGTAAAGGTTTGACCTGCCTGCACCGAAATACGCTCGAGCTCCTGCTTTTTGGCTGCGTTAACCAACGGCTTTTGCGCAAATGCCGGCGAAATACAGCAAAAAAGTAAAATATTGAGCAGTAGTACCGGGTAATGTTTTCCCATAAAATTATAAGCAGTCGTATGTACAAGTTTGCACATTTAACGGCGGATTAAAAAATGCCAAAACAGATAAATGTTCGGCCCAAAATAACGGCGGTCGGGGAAAAACGCACTCCAAATTTGTTTAAGGAATTTTATCTGAAAAAAAAATTCCTTTTCAAAGTAACGCAACTGTTATTTGTACTATATTTTTTTTCGTTAAACAATAATGTAATGTAATACAAATAACGAATGAGACATATTTTTCGCTAAGGTTAAGCTTTTTGGTGTATGGTGTACAATATCTTTCACATAGCGTTCCGTTGCAATTAATGTATTGATTTGCAATCATTTTTGCTAATTTTGCATCAAGACCAACCTAATTCTCGAAGCTTTGAAAAAAATATTATTTTTCTGTTGTATAATAATTGGAACGGCAAAAGTGTGCACAGCACAAATATTATTAAGTGATAATTTTGAAACATCGTTAAGTAACACGCCAACTACTACCACCAACCCTTTGTGGGTACAGGACCTCACAAGCTTCCCCATTGCAAGCAGCCCCGCTATAACACCTTTATCGGGCAGCTCGTCCATAACCACTGCAACCAATAATTCGCCCAACTATATTTATAACCAATACTCAAGCAACATTGGTAGCGTAAACAGGATATGGCGGCTGTTGTATAACGCAGATGGCATTTCTCCGGATAATAACGACCCACAAAACGGCAAGCAAAGCTGGAATTTCTTTTTAGCCGCCGACGGTAGCAACCCTAACTCGTGTTATGGCTATTACCTTACCCACCGCAACAACACTTTATATTTAAGGGTGAGAAAAAGTGGCGGAACGGCAGACATTGCCAGCTACAATATATCCAGCAGTACAACGTACTCTATAAAAGTTACCCGCAGGGCCTCTGACGGTTTTTGGACACTGTATGTTGATGCCGGAACCTCCGAGGCAACTACCAGCCGCGGAACAGGCAACAACACCGAGGCACCTATAAGCGGCAATATGTACACCGTATTGCATTGTAACGACAAAAACTCTTCAAACTCATTCACCTTTGATAACTATTCTATATCGTCGGCTTCGCTAACCTTTGGTTGCACCACGGCTGGTTTGGCTAATACCTTTTTATATGCCGGCGATGCTAACAAGGCTGTTTATAGTTTCCAAACTGTTACCACAGAGGATGTGCCTCTTAAAGTGATCACCATATCCAATACAGGATCGTTATCTAACGGGCAAATTTCCAGTTTTAAGCTGATAAAATCTACCAATACCACCTTTGGCGATGCCGATGATGTTGATATCACTTCTAACTTTAGCGCAAATAATAATGGCGGCAATTTTCAATTCAATAACAACAATACCGACGGCTACACGCTAACCGGTACAAGTTCATCATCAACCGCATACTTTTTCCTGGTGGTAAGCATGAGTTCGTCTTTTGTTAACTCCAGCATCGCTTCTACTTTTTCTATGAGTTCGGCAAGTAGTTCTATACAGTATTCTGCCAACCATGCTGTAAATACTGCCTCCTACAGTTGTACGGGCAATACCTATAGTTTCGGCAAAAATTATGATTGGTCGGGCAACGCAGATCTAATATCGGGTTCACCGGATCTTAGGTGGTCATCCAACAAAAACTGGGTTTACAATGCGTCGGGCAGTGTTGCCAACGAAGCACCGGGGCAATATGATAAGGCGCGTATCGGCAACAGTGCGTACACTGTATCCGGCAGGCAGCCTGTATTATCGGCCACTACAACTATCGGCGACATCCTTATCGGCGCGCTCAACAGCCCAACATTAGACCTTAGTACATTCACTTTGAATGTTAGCAACAGCTTTACCATGAACTCTGGCGCTACATTTACGCTTAACGCGAGCGGCGCAAGTGCAGGTACGCTTACCGTATCAAATTTGTCAGGGTCATCTTCCATGGCCTCCACAGCCACTTTAACACTGGCCGGCAGGGCAATACTCAACAACAGCTCGGGCACGTTTACCTTAAAATCCGATGCAAGTGGCTCAGCTACTATCGCCAATATACCAAGTACCGCATCGGTTACGGGGACTTACGCCGTGGAGCGTTTTTTCACGGGCGGGTCGGTTTCTGCAAACCGTGGTTACCGTATGCTCTCATCCCCTGTAAACCAAACCTCGGCAACATTTGCAAATACCAATACGTACAGCCTGTCGTTTCTTAAAAACGGTGCATTTACCGGCGGCACGGGTGGAACGGGCAGCGGTTTTAGTGGTACAAGCGCAGGCCCAACCCTGTATCTTTACAAAGAAACCGTTACACCAAGCAATGCAAGCTTTACATCCGGCAAACACTTAGGTATATCAACTGTAAACGCATCCACTTTGGTATTGTCTGATGGTTCAACCGTATCCCTACCAGTAGGTAACGGTTACCTGTTTTATTTTGTAGGGCCAGCTTCCCGTACCTCGGGTTCATCGGCAATTGCACCGGCAGACGCCACTACCACCTCTACAGGATATATAAACCAGGGTACATTCAATGTAAATTTATGGTACACGCCGACAAATGGTGTCGGCAAATTATCCTACACAGCGGCATTAGCAGCACCCGGGTTTAACATGGTAGGCAACCCTTACCCCTCCACTATCGACTTAAATACGGTGCTTACCGATAATAACAACGCTACTACCGGCATAATCGCTATTTATGAATTAAACTCCCGCACAGGGGGTAGCAATCAAAATTATGTTGTTTACACAGCATCGGGCAATTCGTCGCCTATGGTACAAGGTTACGCAGTAAGTGGCGGCGGCTTTATTGTTACCGCCAAGAGCGCCACGTCGGTTTTAACATTTAAAGAATCGCAAAAGTCAAATACGCAATTAACCGGTAGCAGTTTAATCATGAGTGCTCCAAATGCCCAGGCAATTACTGCAGATGGTATGCTTATGCCAGGGGCCCTAACTGTATCTCAGAAAAAACTGATGGCTGCGCAGCCGCCTGCAACAAGCGACGCGTTAACCGGGTTTTACATGAAAATGGAAAAGGATAACCTGCTTTATGATTATTGCGGCATTTACTTTAAAAATGGCTACTCGGCCAAATATGAAAGCGGGGATGCCGTTTACCTGGCCGGGCCAACTGCCCCGGTTAGCATGACGAGTTTATCATCCGACGGGGTAAAAACATCCGTTAACCTTTTACCCGATTACCACAACGGCAGCCGGGTTAAGTTAAATGTAGCAGCTAATGCCACCGGCATCTATAACTTAAAACTGGAGGGTGTACGCAACATAGATACCCTGTACGATATTTACCTGATGGACCACTTTAAGAAAGATTCGTTGGATATACGCCGCTACGGCACCTACGTGTTTAACCTGGTGTCTACCGATACCACCACCTTCGGTGCCAACCGTTTCGAGCTGGTGATACGCCGCAAGCCAGTGCCCCAGTACCTGCTGACTGATTTTGCAGGCGCGAAGCTTACCGAAGGCGTGAACGTTACCTGGAAAACCGTTAACGAAAGCAACTACACAGGCTTCACCCTCGAAAAACTGAACGCGACCACTAACCAATACGATCCGCTGTATGATAAGCAAAGCGATGGCAGCGCCAGCTACAGCTTTATAGACCACGCGCCAAGCTCGGGCAACAACACCTATCGCCTTAAACAAAACGATATCGATAACCGCATCAGCTATTCGCAGCCTATCACCATCTTCTACGATAAGAATGCGGCCAAAGGCTTGTTCAGCGTGTTCCCTAACCCAACGGTAGAGGTAATTAATGTGAGCATCCCGGCTACACAAGCCTCGGCTAATTACCGGTTCCGTTTGTACAATTCATCGGGCAGCCTTATTATGCAGCGGTCATCAAACACCGGCAATTGGACACAGAACGTTGGCAGCCTTAAAACCGGTGCCTACATCGTAGAAGTATTGAAGAGCGATGGCGTATCGTTAGGGAAAGGGAAGTTCATCAAAAACTAATAAACATAGATGGCAGCTGTGAAAAACAAACACCAGGCTTTCAACAGGATACTGCTAATATTACTGTTATTTACCAGTTTGCCTTTCATGGCTCTTGCTCAAGGCGACCCTCCGGCTGATGGCTGCGACCCATACGATGGCTGCAACGTACCATTAGACAATTGGGTGCTGTTATTAACCATAGTAGCTATTGCCTATGGCGCATACACCTTACATAATAAGCAAAAAAGACCTACTGCTTAAAATCAACCGGAATAATCTCCCCCCTGATGAAATAACAAAGCCCTGTCCGGAAAAAACGGACAGGGCTTTGTTATTCACAATGTATTGATATATTGACAAATACAAAATAATATAGTTAGATTTATAAAATAGTTAGCTTAAACCTTAGTAGGCCTGAAACCATAATCGTTTTTAACACGTACAATCATAAAACGGGCCACAAATACTGATGGATAACTTTAAGGGTATCTGATAATTATATCATTAAATTAGCTGACCTAAATTTTTGCGCTATGTTTATCACATTTAATTAACCACGATATTTAGTGAGGATATTTTTACCAGGTATAGTTTTAGCCTTTGCCTTTCTGCTTTTAGCGGGGGGCCGGGCTATTGCGCAAAGCCCGGCAGCAGGTACGGTTACGTTTTCGAGCCAGGTAACCACTAATTTACCCGTTGTAGCGTCTATAGGTTATGCTACGTACCGTTCCGATGCCACAAGCCAGGCTACAGGCCAGGGTTTTGAGTTTGCGATGAGAGGCACCGCCGCGGCAAGCTTACAAATTTCAGATAACGGCTCCGGAGGCGGTCAGAATTTAACCTTTAGCCGCTCAGCAACCAGCTTAAACATCACCGACGTGCGCATCAGGAGCGCCGCTACATCATCAACCATCCGTGATAATGATGCATTGTTGAATACGCCCGGTGGGCAGTTCGATGCTGTTTCAATGCAGTTTACCTTGATAAACAACGCAACAGCCGGGGTAGTTTTCACCTTTACAGGCTATAAGGACGGTGTTGTGCAAGGCACTCAAACCGCTACATCTTCTACCACAGCCGGGAGTTATACTACCATTACCTTTAGCGCCGCCTTCAATGATGTGGACGATATTCAGATTACCGGGTTTGGCACAGGTACAAGTACCAACGCGGGTCAAACCGGTATCAGGATAGATAATATCGCCACAACAAATGCCGTACCTACATTTTATTATGAAACCCCGCAAGTACTTACGGCTGGTGCTGCAGCCTCTATAAGCCCATTTCAAACAAGCAACGGTACCTTTACCTACGCTATTTCATCAACCCCCTTACCCGGCGGGCTCACTTTCAATACTACAACTGGTGCAATAGCAGGAACGCCAACCGCCGGTACTACTTTTGCAGCCACCACTTATACGGTTACCGCCACTAATTCGGCCGGTAGCAGTACAAGCTCTGTCAGTATAGCGGTTGTAAACGCAGCGTCGTCTACTGTGGTTGATGTCAATTCGGCAACCAATACCATGCCGGAGAACTCCTCCGTTGGTACTACGGTGGGGTTAACTGCTTACTCCAACTTCCTTGGCAGTAATTTGGCAGCGGGTAAAACGGCAACGGCAACAAGTGTAGAAAACTCTACCTCTTTCACCGCCAACTATACTACAGACGGAAGCACTACTGGTAACCGATGGAGCAGCGCGTATTACGATACGCAGGATCTGACTATAGATCTTGGCGCAAATTATACGATAGGCGGTGTGAATCTTTATTGGGAAGTAGCACTCGGCAAAGATTTCCAGATACAGGTATCTACCGATAACATCACCTATACCACCATTAAAAGTGTTTACAACAATACCAGTTTCAATAACGTTTATACCAATTTAAACAGCGGGGGAGTGTCTACCATTGGGCGGTATGTAAGGATGCATGGGATAAACCGCGGCACGCAGTATGGTTATTCGCTTTACGAGTTTGAGGTTTACCCGCCTGCTACGATCACTTATTCTTTTACGGCAGGTGGTAATCCCAGTTCGCTTTACGCCATTAACAGTTCTACCGGGGTGGTAACCGTAAACAATGCGGCGATCGATTATGAAACGGCAACATCGCGCAGCGTTACCATACAAGCCACAGACGGCACCACAACTACCAGCGCCTCGTTCAGCATTGCTATTACCAACGTAAACGAGGCACCGACAATTACCTCTAACGGCGGCGCCGCTACGGCATCTATTTCGGTAACAGAAAACACCACGGCTGTAACTACGGTAGTAGCCACGGATGTTGATGCCGGCGACACCAGGACCTACAGTATATCCGGCGCGGATGCGGCAAAGTTCACCATAACCACGGGCGGGGTGTTAACCTTTACCAGCGCGCCCAATTATGCTTCTTTAGGCTCGGCCGCCGGTACCAATGCCTATACGGTTATTGTAACGGCAACAGATGCCGGGGGCCTTACGGATGCGCAAACGCTTACGGTAAACGTAACCCGTACGTCGTTTCTATCGCCTTATGCTTACCGCATACCTTTAACACTTAATACCGTAACGGCGGCTACCACTTACACCATTACCTCTAATCAAACCAGTTTCCCGGTGCTGGTAAGGATATCCGATGCTTCTTTGGTTTATAGCAGTACAAGCTGTACCAATAAAGTACAATACCCTAATGGCCCCGCTTACGATTTTGCGTTCACCACCAATACCTCATCTACCGAACTGAATTACCAGGTAGAAAATTACGATCAGGTTAACGGTGTGCTGCTGGTTTGGGTGCAGGTACCCAGCTTAACCTACCAAACCAATAACGGTCTCTATTTCTATTTCGGCTCGGCTACTTCTACGGCAGCTACGCACACCACTACCTTCTATCAAAACACCTGGGCCAGCGATTACAAAGCCGTGTTCCACTTCAACGAATCAACCTACACCGGTTCGGTAACAGACGGAACGGCCGGCGGGCACACAGGCACCACTACCGGCATGACATCGGCAGATTTGATTGCCGGCAAAATAGGCACTGCATATTCTTTCGATGGCTCTACAAAGCGCATAGCATCTAATGCGGTTACCATTACCAGCGCGTTTACGCTTTCGGCGTGGGTGTATGTAACAACTATAAACAAAGACCAAAAAATAATGACCAACCAGGCCGCGGCCGGTGGCACTTCAGGCGGCTATAAATTAGGAGTTTTCACAGATAATACTGTAGAGGTAGAATCTGGAACGGCTATGAGCCGCGGCAGCACGCCCGCAGCACCAACTTTTGCAGCCGGTGCATGGCACTATGTACAAGGCGTTTATACCGGCAGCAGCTTATTTAATTACGTTGATGGGCAACCCTATAAAGTACTTGCTACAACTACCAACCCAAGCTCCACAACACCGCTCTATATAGGCGTAGGCGAGGGCGGCAATACCTATTACTTTGCCGGCACAATTGATGAACCGCGCGTATCTAACATTGCCAAAAGCAACGATTGGATAAAATTTGAGTACGCCAACCAAAACAGCCCAAGCACTTTTACAACTGCCGGTTCCTTCACTACCGATGCTACTAACGTATTAACCATCCCCGGCGGCGTAATTTATACCTATTCGGGAGGTACGTACACCGTAAACGTTGCGGGCGTATCTTTATCGCCTACCAATAACGGCAAAGAAAGTTTCGTCCTTGGATCGGGCGTTACCCTGGGTGCTGCCTCTAATCTTTATTCGCTAACCATCAACTCGGGCGTAACAGTCGCCCTGAACGGGCAAACCATAAACTGTGGCTGCAACATCATAAATAACGGCACCATAGCCTATAATAGCCTTAATGCATCTACCCTTAATTTCAACGGTACTATGGCAGCACAGAGCTATACCGGCACCTCGGCCATCTATTCATCGGTAGGTACGCTAAAAATAAATAATACCACGTCGGGCGCAACACTCAATATAAACGGCGGCCCGCTTGATGTTTATAACCTTATTACCTTAACCGCCGGCTCCATAAACGTAAACAGCCTGGCTACGCTTACTTTAAAAAGCTCGGCAACGCAAACCGCTGCCGTTGATATCATAACCAGCCCGTCTACCAACAAAATAACCGGCTACGTAAACGCAGAGCGTTTTTTAACCGGCGGGGCTTCGGCAGCAAACCGGGGGTATCGTTTAATGTCGTCGCCGGTGAACCAAACATCGGCAACGGTAGCCTCTACCAATACTTTCGGGCTTAGCTACGTTAAAAACCACACCTACTTAAATGTTGCTTACCTGGGTGCTTTCACCGGCGGCCCGGGCGGCACAGGCAGCGGCTTTAGCGGCAGCAGCAACGCTCCTACCTTTTATTTGTATAAAGAAAGCCTGCCTTCAAGTAACACTACTTACTTATCGGGCAAGCACGTAGGTATATCTGCTATTACCACCAGCGGCAGCACCACCAGTACCACGGTGGGTACCACGGCAACCGTTACCACCACACATACAACCGATGCAACGGTAACCACTTCTGTGCCTATAGGCAACGGTTTCTTGTTTTATTTTGTTGGCCCAAGCAACCGCACCAGCGGCAGTGCCAGCGGTACCAATCCTACGGCCGGGCCACCTGTGGATGCCACCATAACCGCCAACGGATACCTTAACCAGGGCACGTTTACGGTAAACCTTTGGTACACGCCAACAGGCGGCGTTGGTAAATTATCCAACTCGGCATCAAGCTTACCGGGCTATAATATGATGGGTAACCCCTATGCATCTACCATAAACCTGGCAACAGTTTTATCAGATAATACGGCGAGCATAGATGGTATTTACATGCTGGGCACAAAAACCGGCGGCACATCGCAAAACTACGTAACTTATGTGGCTGGTGGCACTTCATCGCCAACGGCGCTGGGTTATGCGGTAAGCGGGGCGGGTTTCATAGTACACGTTAAAACTGGCGTAACTACCGGAACATTAACTTTTAACGAGGCACAGAAAGCACCCACCCAACAAATAACCGGTACGGCGTTAATTATGAGCGCACCAAGGGCCGATGCCATGACCGTTGACGGTAAAATGGGCAATGGTGTATCGCAAGGGGTAATGGCCCTGCCGGTGCAACAAGGCGCACAGCCCATAACCGGCCTGTACATGAAAATGGAAAAAGACAGCCTGGTGTACGATTATTGCGGCATCTATTTCAGGCAGGATTATAAAGCCAAATTCGGGGACGGCGACGCGCTTTACCTCCCCGGGCCTACCAATATCATCAGCATGGCCAGCCTATCGGCCGATGGCGTGAACACCGCCGTAAATCTGATGCCCGATTACCATAACGGCAGCCGCATAAAACTGAATGTAAACGCCAGTGCAACGGGCTTGTATCATATAAAGATAGAAGGTATTCGCAATATAGATACGCTGTATAATATCTTCCTGATGGATAAACTGAAGAAAGATTCGCTGGATATGCGCCGCTATGGCGATTATGCCTTCAACCTGGTTAAAACCGATACCACTACTTTCGGGGCCAACCGTTTCGAGCTTTCGATACAGCGAAGGCCTATAGTGCCTTTCGTGCTGGCTGCCTTTACGGGCAATAAAGTTACCGGTGGCGTAAAGCTGGATTGGAAAACTTACAACGAGAGCAATTACACAGGTTTTATCTTGGAGAAACAGAACAGCAAAACGGGCCAGTTTGAGCAGATTTATGAAAGGCAAAGCAATGGCTGCGGCAACTACAGCTTTGTAGACCCGGCCCCGAATGCCGGCAATAATATATACCGGTTAAAAGAAAACGATATCGACGGCAAGATAAGCTACTCGGCCAACGTAACCGTGTTTTATGATAAGATAGGCATAAAAGGGCTGTTCAGTGTTTTTCCTAACCCAACGGCAGAAGTGATCAATGTAAGCGTACCCGATAATCAATCGTCTGCTACTTATAAAATGAGGCTTTACGATACAGCGGGCAATTTATTGCTGCAAAGGGCATCTAACACCAGCAACTGGACACAGAACGTAAGCGGCCTTAAACCCGGTGCCTACATTGTAGAGGTTTTGAAAAGCAATGGGGTGTCGTTAGGCAAAGGGAAATTCATCAAAAATTAATAACATAGATGGCGGCACTCAAAAACAAATACCGAGCATTCAACAAAGTACTACTATTACTACTGTTGCTTACCAGTTTGCCGTTCATGACTTTTGCGCAGGGCGATCCACCGGCCGATGGCTGCGACCCATACGATGGCTGCAACGTACCGTTAGACAATTGGGTACTGCTATTATCCATCGTTGCTATTGCCTATGGCACCTATAGCTTACATAATAAGCAACAAAGACATGTAGCTTAAAACTAACCAAAATAATCTACCACGGCTACATACAGGAGGCCCTGTCCGCAAAAACGGACAGGGCTTTTTTATTGATAATATTCTGATATAGCTACAAATATTTAGTTGAAGGAAAATAGTTAAAGTTTAAGTGTATTCAGCCGAATACTATAGCTGGTTTGAAGTGTTAAAAAGGCGATAAGTTTCATTCGGTAACACAAAGGATATCTGATAATTACACCATATAACGTGATGCCGTATTGATTCTTGCGCTAAACCAACTTTTTGGCAACCGCCCCTGGTGATAATATTTAACCATCGAGAAAAAACAGGCCTGATAATTGAAACATTTAACCTATTATGTTCGTTTTAATAAATAAAACAGCCGTTCCTTTTAACATTAACCGATGAGTGTACGTGTACTTTATTTTTATTTGTTAATGGCTCTGATGATGCTGGGGAATCATGTGGCTGCCCTTACTATAACCTATAGTCCCTCAACCAATGTTTATACAGTAGGTACAGCTATTACAACCCTTACGCCTACCGTTGGCAGCGGCCCGGTTGGGGCTTTTGGCTTTGGCACCGCCACAGCACTTACCGGTGCTACTTTAAATAATCCCCGTGGAATAGCTATTGATGCTTCGGGCAATATTTATGTAACCAACAGCGGCAATAATACCATCAGCAAGTATAATTCAGTTGGTACGTATTTAGGTACCTTCGGAACAGGCGCTACAATGTCGTTTCCAAAAGACCTGGTTTTTGATTCGCAGGGCAACGCTTACGTGTTAAACCTGGGTGCTACGCCTGGTACAGGCAGCGTATATAAATATAACTCGAGCGGCGTTTACCAATCTACTATACTTAGCGGCTTAAATTACGCGCTGGGAATTACTATTGACGCCTCGGATAATATCTATATTGCAGATCAGGGCGCTGTTACGGTAACAAAATACAGCACCAGCGGCACGCTTTTACTTTCGTTACCAACTACCAATTTTAGCACCCCTCTTGGGGTGGCTACAGATGCATCGGGCAACATCTATGTGTTGAATAATGGCAGCGGCAATGTCACCAAATATAATTCGGCCGGCACATTTCAATCAACCTTTCTTAGCGGGTTTACATCGGCGCAGGCCATAACCATTGACGGTGCCGGCAATATCTATATATCTGATAATGCGGCTACTAATGTTGTTAAGGTGTATAATTTAAGCGGCACATTGCTTACCAGCAGAACGGTTACAGATGGACAGGGGATTGCCGTTGACAAAAGCGGGAACATGTTTGTATCAAGTTATTATTCTAACCAGATGAATAAATTTGCACCAACCGGGGGGTATTTTTTGAGTGCCAGCTTACCGGCGGGTTTAAGCTTTAACAGCTCTACAGGCGCTATCAGCGGCACGCCAACAGCTGCAATGGCTGCAACCACCTTCACCGTTACAGCCTATAGTGGGGCCACCGTTGCAACTACTACCGTTACTATAACCGTAAACCCAACCGCCCCTACCGGTACGGGCGGTTCAACCTGTAACTTGGGCACAGTAACGCTTACGGCTTCGGGCAGCACGCCATCTGGCGGGGTATATTCCTGGTACGCGGCGCTTACGGGCGGCTCTGCATTGACAACAGGTGCAACATATACTACGCCAACCATAACGGCTACTACTATTTATTATGTAAGTTATACACAAAACGGCGCAACAAGTACCCCCCGTACTGCGGTAACGGCAACCGTAAATGCCTCGCCCGCCATAGCCACCGCGCCTACAAGCCCTACGGCTAGCTTATATCTTTCTTATCCCTTTACCGGTAACGCCAGCGATGTATCGGGCAACAGCAATAATGGCACACTGCAAAACGCCCCAACAAGCACTACAGATCGTTACGGAGTAGCGGGCAGCGCTTATAGCTTTAATGGTACAAGCCAGTATGTTAGCACAACTACATCTACTGCATCGCCCGGCCCGCAAATTTTTTCTATCAGCGTATGGTTTAAAACCAGTTCAGCGGGTGGCAAGCTGGTAGGCTTCGGTAACCTGCAAACCGGATCGAGCACAAGTTATGACCGTCAGGTTTTTATGGGCAACAGCGGGCAAATTTATTTTGGGTTGTATATGTCCGGTACCCTTAAAACTATAAATACTGCTGCCTCTTATGCAGATGGTAGCTGGCACCATGCTGTGGCCACCGAATCGACTACTAACGGAGCCAATCTGTATGTGGACGGCGTGCTGCAGGCCACTGATGGTACATTGACAAATTCCCAGTCGTATGCTGGCTACTGGCGGATAGGCTATGATAATATGGCGTTCTGGGGAACCGCTCCAACCAATTATTATTTTAACGGATCATTGGACGATGTGGTTATTTATAAAACCGAGTTAACCGCCGCACAGGTTTATACTCTGTACGGGGGCGGCAGCGCGCCGGTGTGCGTGGGCAGCACCATGACATTACAAGCCAATACGGTGGCCGGCGCTACCTACGCCTGGACAGGCCCCAACAGCTTTACCTCGGCTTTGCAAAATCCAACTATAGCCAGCGCTACTACAGCAAACGCGGGGGTATATACACTTACCGTAACCGGTGCAAACGGCTGTACATCGCAGTTAAGTGTAACAGGCGTAGTTAACAGTTCGGGGCCAGCGCTTGCAAGCGTACCTACAAGCCCAGCTGCGGGCTTATACCTTTCATACCCGTTTACCGGTAACGCCAGCGATGTATCTGGCAACAGCAATAACGGCACGCTGCAAAATTCGCCTACGCTCACTACCGATCATTACGGCGCTGCAAACAGCGCCTATAGCTTTAATGGTACCAACCAATACGTCTCCACAACTACATCTATCGCATCACCCGGCCCGCAAAATTTCTCCATAAGCATGTGGTTTAAAACCAGTTCGGCGGGGGGCAGGCTGATAGGTTACGGCGCAAGTCAAACCGGAGCGAGCGGTAATAACGACCGCCATATTTACATGAACAACGCCGGGCTTCTTTATTTTGGCCTTTACCCATCGGCCTATAAAACTATAAATACCACCACGGGCTATGCCGATGGCAGCTGGCACCATGTGGTTGCCACCGAATCTACCACCAACGGGGCCAACCTGTATGTAGATGGTGTATTGCAGGCTACTGATGCCACCATGAAAACCTCGCAATCTTTTGCCGGCTACTGGAAGATTGGGTATGATAATATGGTCAGCTGGCCAAATGTCCCTACCAGTTTATATTTTAACGGGTCGTTGGATGATGTTGCCATTTATAATAGCGAGTTAACGGCTTCGCAGGTTTACGCTTTATACGGGGGCGGCAGCGCGCCGGTGTGTGCAGGCAGCACCATGACCTTGCAAGCCAATACGGTAGCCGGTGCTACCTACGCATGGTCGGGGCCAAACAGCTTTACCTCGGCTTTGCAAAACCCTACTATAGCCAGCGTTACTGCTGCAAACGCCGGGGTGTACACACTTACCGTAACCAGCACAAGCGGCTGTAGCTCGCAACTGAGTGTAACAGGGGTGGTAAATGCCTCGCCATCGGCTACATTTACCGCTACCTCAACAGTTAGTATTAACTCTGCAGCAAGCATTACTTATACAGGAACAGATCCTTCAACATCCACCTACAGTTGGGATTTTAATGGCGGTACACCTTCAACGGGTACAGGCCAGGGGCCCTTTAATGTGCAATGGTCCACAACAGGCACAAAAACAATAACGCTAAACATCACCAATGCCAACGGGTGTTCAAATAGTTCAACACAATCAGTTACGGTGGTTTCCTCATACGGCAACTACGCCTTCCAGGATGCCATTACGCTAAACACAACTTCGCTTGGTATTACCTCAAACCTTACCAATTTTCCGGCACTGCTAAGTATACAGGATAACGATTTGATCATTTCAAATACCTGTGCCGATAAGGTACAAAACCCAAACGGCCCCAACTATGATTTTGCATTTGTAAGCGGTGCCAGCGAGTTGTATTACCAGGTAGAAAGCTATAACCAAACTACCGGCACCTTATTGGTGTGGGTACAAATACCCAGTTTAACGTATGCGGCAAACAATGCCATAACCTTTTATTTTGGATCAAAATCTCCTCCGGTAACGCATAACGCCGCGTTTTTTGCGAATACCTGGGCAAGCGACTATCAGGCCGTGTTCCATTTTAACGAGGCAAGCTATACAGGTTCGGTGGCAGATGGTACCGCCGGCGGGCATACCGGTACAACAAGCGGAATGACATCTGCCGATCTTGTTACCGGTAAAATTGGCTCCGCCTACAGCTTTAACGGATCGACTAAAAAAATTACCACCAACGCCGTATCAGTTACCGGGGCTTTTACCTTATCGGCCTGGGTTAAATTAGGGGCTAGCGGGCTCGATCAAAAAATAATGACAAACCAGGCCGCAACGGGAGGCTTCTCCGGCGGCTATAAGCTTGGTGTTTTTACAACTAATTACCCGGAAGTGGAATCGGGCATTGCTTCCAACAGGCTCACTACACCCAACCCTACGGCTTTGGCCAGCGGCACCTGGTATTATGTACAAGGTGTTTACACCGGTACAACGCTTAGCACTTATGTAAATGGAGTAGCCTATAAAACTTTAACAATCACCAATAATCCATCGGCCAATGCAAGCTTTTATATAGGAGTTGGCGAAGGAGGAGGAACCAACAACTTTAATTTTAACGGGGTAATTGATGAACCCAGGGTATCAAATGTGGCCAAAACAACCGATTGGCTTAAAGCAGAATATGGCAATCAAAATAACCCGGTAACATTTACAACTGTTGGCGCAACATTAACCAATATTACCAACGCAGCGGCCATACCCGGCGCCTTAACTTATACCTATAAAGGGGTTACGGGCACTTATACCGATGCTGCCAACTGGGATAACACTACCGCCGGAACAACCAACCAGGCACCTGCCTTTGATGGCACTGCCAATTTAATTATCCCTACCGGAACAAGCATTGCACTTAACAGTGATGCTGCTGTTTACGGGCTTACCCTAAGCGGAACGGCCACTGTAAGCCTGAGCGCCAATTTAAGCGTTGCCTGCAATATATATAACCAGGGTACCGGAAAAATAGACTGGAATAATTTAAACACATCAAAAATAACCTGGAACGGAAGCAGTGCTGCCCAAAGCTACAACGGCTCAACATCTACCGGGTATGCCCATGTGGGTACCATGGAACTGAATAATTCTGCCGCCGGAACCTTAACCATTAACAATGATACTTTGGCTATTTACAGCCTGCTGACGATCACCAAAGGGAACCTGGTGGTTGCTACCCCCGGCACCCTTACTTTAAAAAGTTCGGCAACGCAAACCGCCGCTGTAAGTATTATTACCAACCCCGCGTACAAAATAGATGGTTACGTAAATGTAGAGCGCTTTTTAACAGGGGGTGGTTTGGCAGCAAACCGGGGGTATCGTTTAATGTCGTCGCCGGTGAACCAAACATCGGCAACAGTAGCCGCTACCAATACCTTCGGGCTTAGTTATCTTAAAAACCATACCTACTTAAATATTACCTACCCGGGGGCTTTCACCGGTGGCCCGGGCGGCAACGGCAGCGGCTTTAGCGGCACCAATACTACGCCCACTATTTATTTGTATAAAGAAACGCTGCCATCAAGCAATACTGGCTTTTTAACGGGCAAGCACGTGGGAATCGCGGCCATCACTACTAGCGGCAGCACCACCAGCACCACAGTGGGTACTACGGCCACCGTTACTACCACACATGCTACCGACCCTCCCGTTACCACCTCTATACCTATCGGCAACGGCTTCCTTTTTTTCTTTGTGGGGCCAAGTACGCGTACAACCGGCAGCGCCAACTTTGGCGGCCCACCTACCGATGCTATCCTTACCGCAAACGGATACCTTAACCAGGGCACCTTTACAGCTAACCTGTGGTACACGCCAACAGGCGGCGTTGGCAAGCTGTCTAACTCGGCAGCAAGTTTGCCGGGCTACAACATGATGGGCAACCCCTATGCATCTACCATAAACCTGCAAACGGTTTTAACAGATAATACGGCAAGTATAGATGGTATTTACCTGTTGGGATCCAAAACGGGCGGCACCGCCCAAAACTATGTCGCCTATTCGCCAGGGGGCACATCGTCGCCAACGGCGCTGGGTTATGCGGTAAGCGGCGCGGGCTTTATAGTGCACGTTAAAAGTACGGCGGGCACGGGTGCAAGCTTAACTTTCAATGAGGCGCAGAAAGCGCCTACGCAGCAAATAACCGGCACCGCGTTAATTATGAGCGCACCAAGGGCTAATGCCATGACCGTTGACGGTAAAATGGGCAATGGCGCATCGCAAGGCGTAATGGCGTTGCCTGTGCAGCAAGGCGAACAGCCCATAACCGGGCTATACATGAAAATGGAAAAAGACAGCCTGGTGTATGATTACTGCGGTATCTATTTCAGGCAGGATTATAAAGCAAAGTTCGAAGATGGCGATGCCCGGTATCTGAGCGGCCCAACCGAAACCGTGAGCATGGCCAGCCTATCGGCCGATGGTGTGAAGACCGCCGTGAACCTGATGCCCGATTACCATAACGGCAGCCGCATAAAGCTGAATGTAAACGCCAGCACAACGGGCTTGTATCATGTAAAGATAGAGGGCATCCGCAATATAGATACACTGTATAATATCTACCTGATAGATAAATTTAAAAAGGATTCGCTGGATATACGCCGCTATGGCGATTATGCCTTCAACCTGGTTAAAACCGATACCACTACTTTCGGGGCAAATCGTTTCGAACTCTCGATACAGCGAAGGCCGATAGCGCCTTTCGTGCTGGCTGCCTTTACGGGCAATAAAGTTACCGGCGGCGTAAAGCTGGATTGGAAAACTTACAACGAAAGCAACTATACCGGCTTCGCCCTGGAGAAGCAAAACAGCAAAACAGGCCGGTTTGAACAGATTTATGAAAGGCAAAGCAATGGCGGCGGCAACTACAGCTTTGTAGACCCTGCCCCAAATGCCGGCAATAATATATATCGCTTAAAAGAGAATGATATCGACGGCAAGATAAGCTACTCGGCCAACGTAATCGTGTTTTATGATAAGATAGGCATAAACGGGCTGTTCAGCGTTTTCCCTAACCCAACGGCAGAAGTGATCAATGTAAGCGTGCCCGATAATCAATCGTCTGCTACTTATAAAATGAGGCTTTACGATACAGCGGGCAATTTATTGCTGCAAAGGGCATCGAACACCAGCAACTGGACAGAAAACGTGAGCGCCCTTAAACCCGGCGCCTACATTATAGAGGTGACAAAAAGCAATGGTGCATCTCTAGGCAAGGCCAAATTCATAAAAAGATAATAGGTGCAACCGGCGCAGGCCAGGGTTGTAAGCTGATTGTGAATCTGTAGATGCTTACCCAGTGCCTCCCGGGCTTTAGCAGCGGAGAGAAACATTAGGCTGGCTTATAGCAGCGGCTCATGTGATAGATTTGAAAAAAACGACAGAACATCGTTTGGAAAACGTTAAATTTGTAAAAATCAATTGAAGATGAGGGGGCGTAAAAATTACTTGAAATTTATCTGTGTACCATTAGTAGCATTATTGTTGATGATGCCAACTATGACATTTGCACAAGGCGACCCCCCTGCCGATGGCTGCGACCCTTACGATGGCTGTAACGTACCGCTGGATACCTGGGTTATACTGCTTGCCGTAATTGCTGTTGCTTATGGGGCATATCGCTTGCACAGCAAGCAACGCGCGACCGCCGTTTAATTCCCATACTTGTAAACACTGCATTCTTTATTTCCTGCCGCCCTTTGTGCACACAATGCACAAAATGAACACGCGTTGTCGATATTTTACAACGCATTGATAATGTACAACATAGCCCATAAATTGTATAACCATACGTTTTGGGGTGTCGCAACAGCAGAAACCTTCAAAAAATTGCACACGTATAACTACACAAGTGCAAACCAATTCCACTTCAAAAAGAGTAGGCCCTTCAAATTAAAATAAGAGCGGCTGTGCAACAGGCTCCTCCTGTTACCTCCAACCATTGGTATTGCGCGATACACTATTATCGATTGCCATGGTGAAAAAAAATTACTCCCCTTTGGTATCCAGCTCCAATACGCCCGCTTAAAAAAACAGTTAACGTTTTCACCAGCTACCCAAAAAGCGGGAATATTGCAACTATCGCTGCATCAGGCCAAAGCGCTCATTTGGTAAATATTACCGAACCTCAGGAGTATTTTACGCGTATAATAACTAATCGCTGTTGATTGCACGTTGTACGGTAATTTGCACAACAATTGCGTTGTTTTTTGTGGCTATTAAATTTATATATTGAATACTCAAGGCTGTGAAGAAAATATTACTTTTTTGGTTTTTTGCCGCAAGTTTTTTGAGTATAGTTAACTCAAAAGCATATGCGCAGGAAACGAGTGATAACCTGACTTACTACTATAACAACTTTGAAAGTGCAACAGCAGGAACCATTGCTTCATTAGGAGCATCCGGCGTGGGCAACGCCGCCCGCCCGGCAGGCGGCACTTCGGTTACTATCGATGCATCTACAACATCCCCGCTTGATGGATCGGTAAGCCTGGAATCCAAGAGTTTGAGCGCAATTGGCGCTATCCGCTGGGATTTTATTGGGAGCGGCGCGGGCACCAGCTTGGCAACCAACGATTTAGAATGGAATTTTGTTTATAAAAACACCACCACTTCATCAAACGACGACCCCGATGTAATGACAGCCGGCAATAACTCATGGCGTTACTGGCTAATGGCGCAAGGTTATACTACCAATAACATGCAGGGGGTTTATGTTTCGCACGTTGGTACAAACCTTGTGCTGCGGTATCGGTATGATGCAGGCTCGATAGCCCTACACTATAACCCCCTCCTGTCTACAGCCTTACCCAACGACCAGAATGCCTACATGATAAAGATACAAAGGCTTAGGACCGGTTCGTGGGCAATATACATGGATAGGTTTGTTGCCGGTATGACCACCGCAAAAACACTTGTAACAATTTCCAGCAGTACCACCGGCAGCACTTATAGCACCTATTACTATTCGTACCTGGAAGCAACCAGCACTACAACGCGCCGGTTTCAGTTTGATAAATTTGATATGTACACACGTGTACTAACGTTGGTTGGCGCTAATTCTGCGGCAAATGGCATTACCCCTGTGCCATATACCCAAGACCAAACCGTAATTTATTATGGTTTCGAAATACAATCGCGCGGCAATTTTGCTTTCGGAAGCCAGTTGTACCTCACCAGTTCGGGGTCGGTAGGGTTAAATGATTATTTCGTTTCGAATACCGGAGGCTTTTGGGAATCTAAGGACTCCTTTTATTCCACTACTACCGACAGGCAGATAAGTTCGAGCGTACAGCTTAGCGGAAGCGGATCGGGCGCGGTGCAGGTATCGGCCTTTGCCGATACCGTTACCAGCAGCGGCAATACCGATGGTACTTTGTCTATCCCGCAATACTATTTTTTTACAGGAACTACAAAATCTATTCTTAACTATGGCAGCCCACCAACAGGTACTTTTACGCTAACTGCAGTAAGCCGCCTGTTTGAGCAGCCAAACAATTCGCAAACAGGCATTCCTTACACCTCGTCGGGCATAACCAGCGGCGTCATTAGTTTTGTTAACAGTGCAGACTGGAACGGCAATACCTCGTCGGCCTGGAACGTTAGCAGTAACTGGAGCATCGGCAGCGTGCCAACAGCCAGTACCCCCGTCCGTATTGGTGTGGTAACATTTAACAACCAGCCAACTGTTTCGGTTGCCGCTGTAGCTTACAATATGACCCTCGGCACCACAAAAGTAACTACCTTAACGGTTAATAACACGTTAACGGTTTCGGGCACTATTACACAAAAACTGAGTAGTTCCACCACTGCATATACAAACACTTTAACGGGTACCGGTACCATAAACTGCACTAATGTACAGGTAGGAGATGATAGCAATGGCGGTGTAGCCGGGCAAGCGCTTGTCTATTCAAGTGTAGATAAGCTGAATGTAAGCGAAGACATCACAATAACCTCTAACGGCACCAATAGGGCTGCTTTTGCCATACACGATGGCGACGTAACCGTAGGCGATAAAATTATAATAACCAATTCGGGTACGCCAAGTATTGCCAACTCGGCTTATTTCATCATAAATACAGCAAACACAGGTACAAACCCAACCCTAACTTTAAATTCGGTTGATCCCATTAGCATTCAAAACGCAGTGTATGGCTCGGTAAACTTTTATGGAACCACCGGTGGCCCTACAACCACTACATATACCGCTGCAAATGCAAATATTTACACAGCTACAACCACCGGTGGCTTCGGCTCGGCCTCGGGTACCACAACAAATCCTATTGATCTTACAAAGGGGACCTATTACAATTTAATTGTAATAGGTGTAGGATCTAAAATAGGTAAATCGGCGGGCACACTGCTAATAGTTAATGACCTTACCACACCAGGCACAGTGGATGCCTTTACCTATGCCAACCCAATTACGGTAGGCGGCGCTTTTACAAATACCGGTACTTTTACAGGCGGCGCCAGCACTATTAGCGCGGGATCGTTATACAGCTCGGGCACGTTTACTGTAGCAAGCGGTGCGTTAACTGTTAGTGGGTTGACCACCTTAACAGGTGGCACGTTTACAACCGGTGCTGGCCTTTTCACCGCTACAGGTGGTATCAATAGCACTTCAGCAACGTTTCAACAAGGTTCTGGAAACGTGACCATGACTGGTTCTATCACGCAAAATTCGGGCACTATGAATTTTAGTGCCGGCACTGTTACAGTGGGTACGAATATCCAGATAGTGGGCGGCACCATGAATGCAGGCACCGGAGCGTACACTATTGGCAACGCCCTAACAGTAGGCCCCGGCACTTTAAACTGCGGGGCAAGCCCCGGCACCTTATCCGTTACAGGGCCATTCGCCAACGCCTCAACCGGTACTTTTAGTGCAGGCACGGGTACAACAACATTTAAAAACACTTATACCAATAACGGCACGTTTACTTATGGTGCGGGTACCATTATATTTGATAATGGCGTTACGCCACAAGCATTGGCCGATAACTCTACTAACGGCACAACATTCAACAATGTTACATTTAGCGGTACGGGCGCAAAAACCATGTCGGGCACCGGCCAGTTTTACGTAGGGAGTACGGGGTTGCTTACAATGGGTACAAACACTATACTAACCACGGGGGGAATACTTACATTAAAGTCTGATGCCAATGGTTCAGCAGCAGTTGCTATAATGCCAAGCGGTGCCGGCATTAGCGGGAGCGCTCACGTTCAACGTTTCCTTACCGGCGGCGGCGTAGCTTCTAACCGCGGTTACCGCCTTTTATCATCGCCGGTTAACCAAACTTCGGCAACAATCAGCAATACCAACACCTTCAATCTCGCATACCTTAACCAACATACTTTTAACGGCGTTGCTTATGCAGGGGCGTTTACCGGTGGGGTGTTTAGCAACGATGCGTTAGCTCAGGCAGGAGGCTTTTCGGGTAAAAGCGTTACCCCAACCATTTACCTATACAAGGAATCTATTGCTGCCACTAATATTGGCTCGCTATCGGGTAAGCATGTTGGTGTCATTAAAGTAACTGCTACCGATGTTGCCACACTTAATACAAGTGATGCTACTGCCACCATCAGCAACTTAACCATACCAATTGGTAATGGGTTTTTAATGTACTTTGTTGGCCCCAGTACACGCTCTTCAGGCTCATCATCCATAGTGCCGCAGGATGCTACCATGACCGATAACGGCTTTATAAACCAAGGCACTTTTACGGTTAAGCTTTGGTACACGCCCACAGGCGGAGCCGGAAAACTCTCTTATAGTGCTTTAGCAAACCCCGGGTACAATATGGTAGGCAACCCATACCCCTCCACCTTAAATTTAAGCCAGCTTTATAGCGATAACAGCGCCAGCATTGATGTAATTTATATGCTGTCGAAACGCGAGGGGGGTACCGGCCAGGATTACGTGGCCTATTCAACCAACGGTTCTTCGTCGCCTGCAGCCAATGGTTTCGCGGTAAGCGGCGCGGGTTTTATAGTGCATGCTAAAAGCACAAGTGCAACCTTAACTTTTAATGAGAACCAAAAAGCCACCAGCACACAAATTACCGGCAGTTCACTTATCATGGACGCACCACAAGCGCAAGTGCTTGCTGTTGACGGAAAATTAGGGCCAAACAGCTTATCTATTGCACAGCAACGCAAAATGGCACTACCTGCGCCAACTACCAACCAGCCACTTACCGGGCTATACATGAAAATTGAAAAAAATGCTGACGTTTTTGGCTATTGCGGAATTTATTACCGCAAAGATTATTCGGCTAAATTTGAAGAAGGAGATGCATTATATTTAGCAGGGCCATCGTCAATTACAAGCATTAGCAGTTTATCTTCAGACAAGGCAAAAACAGCTATAAACCACCTGCCCGATTACCATAACGGCAGCCGTGTATGGCTCAACGTAACCGCTACCGCAACCGGCATCTATAACTTAAAGCTGGAAGGTGTGCGGAATATAGATACGCTTTATAATATTTACCTGGTAGATCATTTAAAGAAAGATTCGTTGGATATTCGCCATTACGGCACTTACGCCTTTAACCTGGTTTCAACCGATACAAGCACTTTTGGCGGTAACCGTTTCGAGCTGGTTATCAACCGCAAGCCGGTGCCGCAGTATGTACTTACCAATTTTGTGGCTACCAAAGTGACGGAAGGTGTAAATATTAACTGGAATACCGTTAACGAAAGCAATTACACCGGTTTTACACTGGAAAAGCTAAACAAAACTACCGGCGAATATGCCCCCCTTTATGATAAACAAAGCGATGGAAGCGCGGCATACAACTATGTAGACCATGCGCCAAATTCGGGCAATAATATTTATCGTTTAAAACAAAACGATATAGACAACAAAATAAGCTACTCGCAGCCGATCACCATATTTTACGATAAGAATGCCGCCGGCGGCGGGTTATTTAGTGTGTTCCCTAACCCTACCTCAGAAATGATAAACGTGAGCATCCCCGAATCAACCTCGGCAGCAACCTATAAATTCAAGCTTTATGACTCAGTGGGCAACCTGGTTATGCAAAAAACATCCAGCACCAGTCACTGGAGCGAAAATATCGGCAGCCTTAAAACCGGTGCATACATTGTAGAAGTACTTAAAAGTAACGGCGCATCGTTAGGAAAAGGTAAATTTATAAAAAACTAGGTTGACGTGGGTGCTGGAAATAACAAACAACAATACTTTTCCGGTCTTATCCAATATTACTATTAAGCATCCCGTGCATAACATTTGCACAGGGGTGACACTCCCGGAGATGACTGCGCCGTGCCCTTAGATACCCGGATATTTGCCCTTGCAGGCATAGCGTTTATCTTCGCAGTGTACCATCTTCATAAAAAGCCAACAAGGTTTTCGGCAAAAAGAAAAATAAACAAAAGCAAAAGCCCCTTACTGCACTGCGCAGGAGGGGCTTTTTTTTCCATTAGGTGCTTGAACGAATTAAACTTTTAACCTTTACGAAGCGGCGGCGCTAAGCTTAGTTGCTTGATGATGCCTTCTACCACTTTTGGTATCTCGCGCTGGGTGGTTTTTGGGTCGTGCAGTTCGCCAACGCCGTAGCCGCGCCAAACCAATACGTTAGTTCTGGGGTCTATCAGATCTATGATGATGGTGCCTTCGCGGTATGGCACCCTGGCAGGGTAAGCCGCGCCATAACCAGGATAACCGTAGCCATAATAGCCATAGCCAAACGGGCGGTACCAGCCGTAGCCGAAGCCGCCGTAATAACCGCCATACATTGGGGTGTAATAATAGGTAATTTTGGTGCCGCGGCCGGTAGCGGTGGCGTAGCCAACCAACAGATCGGGGTTTTGCTCATTAATAGTGAGGCCCTTTTGCAGCAGGGCCGTTTTGGCGGCCTCTTTTATTTTGCCGTTACCAATTTCGGTAAGGGGGCGCCATTGCTTGCCGGTATCGCGCTGCATGGGGGCCCAGGCAAAGGTGCGGTAACTGCTTAAGTTGGTTTTGTTTGCAGCCGCAGTGTAATAGTTATAACTGCTACAGGCCGACAGTGCCGATACGAACGCTACCGCCAGCATTAAATAGATATTTTTTTTCATGGCAACACCTGTTATTTATACTCCTTAGACGGCATTGTAGGGAAAGGTTTAATGGAGGTGAAAGATTTTTTTCTGAACCGTTGATTTTAATGATTTTAGGATTTCGCTGATTCAGTTAGTATCATCAGCGTCATCAACGTAATCATTAAAATCAGCGGTTCAGACACTACGACAAATACTTCCCTACTATCGGCATCCTCCTGCCCATGCCGAAGGCCTTTGGCGATACGCGCAGTATGGGCGGGGTTTGGTAGCGTTTATGCTCAGAAATATTTACCAGCCTAAGCACCTTGCGCACCACCGCTTCTTCGAAACCGAGTTTGATAATTTCGGCAGATGAACGCCTGTTGAGGATATACTCGAACAATATGGCATCCAGTATATCGTACTCGGGCAGCGAATCGGTGTCTTTCTGGTCGGGCCTAAGCTCGGCCGATGGTGGTTTTACGATAGTGTTCTCCGGGATTATCTCCCTGTCCTTGTTTATCTCGCGCGCCAGGTCGAACACCTGGGTTTTGAAAACATCGCCTATGACGGATATACCGCCGCACATATCGCCATACAAGGTGCCATAACCCACGGCGGCTTCGCTTTTGTTGGAGGTATTGAGCAATATATAGCCAAACTTATTACACATAGCCATCAGCACCACCGCCCTGCTGCGCGACTGGATATTCTCCTCGGCAATGTTAAAGGGCAGGCCATGGAACTGCGGCGATAACGATTCCTCGAAGGCTTCGGTAATTTTGGCTATACGTACGATCTCGCTTTTGCATCCCAGGTTAGTCACCAAATCCTCGGCATCTTTTATAGAGTGGTCGCTGCTGAAACGCGAGGGCAGCAGCACGGCCATCACGTTCTCCGGGCCGAGAGCCTCGGCAGCCAAAGCGCATACCACGGCAGAATCTATCCCGCCGGAAAGACCCAAAATCGCCTGCTTAAAGCCCGACTTATAGAAGTAATCTTTTATCCCTAATATAAGCCCCTGGTGTATCTGTTCAATGTCGCTCTGTTTTTGCACACGCACGGTGCTCTCGTGCTCAAAGCTGATAGCGGCATCGTCGCCCAGCGTATAATAGGTTAATGTTTCCTTAAAATATGGCAGCTCATCAACCAAATTACCCGCGTTATCAAAAACCAACGAGCCGCCGTCGAATATCAGTTCGGTTTGCGCGCCAACGTTGTTCACGTAAAATAGCGGCAGGTTGTAGCGGCTGGCGTTATCCTTTAAAATGGCAATACGCTCGTCACCGCGGTTGTACGCAAATGGCGATGCCGCAATGTTTATCATCACATCGGGCTTTTGCTGTATCAGCGTATCCATAGGGCGGGTAATGTACAGCGGGTTTTCTATGGTGTTCCACAAGTCCTCGCAAATGGTAAGCGCGATGCGTGTCCCCTTAAAATCTATGCAGTTGAAACTGGTTGATGGCTCAAAATAGCGGTACTCGTCAAAAATATCGTAATTGGGCAGCAGGGCCTTATTTACAATGGCCTTCACCTCGCCCTCCTCAATAAAATAAGCGGAGTTGTTCAAATCCTTGCCCTCGGGTTTGTTATTGGGTGTTGGCAGGCCTATAATGCAGGCAATACCCCGGCACTCGGCAGCAATGGTATTAGCCGCCTCATCGCATAGGTTAATGAACTCTGTAAACTCTAAAAAATCGCGCGCGGGGTAGCCGCAAACGCATAATTCGGCAAAAACAACCAGATCGGCACCGTTAAGTTTAGCTTCGTGGATGTGCTGTATGATTTTGTTGGTGTTCGATTCGAAGTTACCTACGTGATAGTTAAGCTGGGCTAATGCGATCTTCATATTATGCTGTAGTAATGCTTTCGCTGTAATGCAAATAAAAAAATTATTTTTGCTAAAACGACAGAAATGAACTCTTATTCTTACAAAACAGGGCTTATTTGTTTAGGCCTTGCCTCGGTACTGCTATCGGCCTGTAACAAACATAAAAAAATTGATGTTAGCAATATACCGGTTGATGTAAAAATCGAACGTTTTGATAAGGATTTCGATTCGCTGCGTATAAAGCCTATGGATGAGCAAGCCGGCACGCTTTATAAGAAATACGGCAGTTTTTATACCGATTTCATCGAGCGCGTATTAAAAGCCGGCAGCGCCCGCGATACGGCTTACTACACCCGCCTGCGTGCCATTTTTGCCGATAAAGCCTATGCCGACCTGAAGCACGACGTAGATGCCACCTACCCCAACCTGGACAAACAGGAAGCCGAACTTACCGATGCTTTCCGCCGCATAAAATACTATTACCCAAAAAAGAACCTGCCTAAGGTTTATGCTTATTGGTCGGGTTTCCAAACGCAGGTGGTTGTTGGCGATACGTACTTCGGTATAGGCCTGGATTTGTTTTTGGGTGCGGATTCGCGTTTTTACCCCGCGCAAGTTGATGCCTATCCGCGTTATATAAGCCGCAGGTTTACGCCCGATAATATTGCCCCGCGCGTAGTGGAGGGCATGGCCCGCGAGGATATGTTCCCCGAGAATGAAAAAGACAAGAGCCTGCTGGCCAAAATGGTGTATAACGGTAAAATCATGTACTTTATGGACCAGGTACTGCCCGACTTAGCCGACTCTACCAAAATTGGCTACACCGATAAACAGATAAAATGGTGCGATAGCTTTAAGGCCGATATTTGGAGCTACTTTTTAGAAGAGAACCTGCTTTACGAAAGCGATTACCAAAAAATACAGAAATACCTCAACGAGGCCCCCTTCACCCCCGGCCTGGGCGAAAACAATGAATCGGCACCCAAACTGGCGATATGGACAGGCTGGCAAATCGTTCGCGCTTATATGGATAAGCACCCCGAGGTTACCTTGCCGCAACTAATGGCTGATGATGATGCCCAGAAAATTTTGAACCAAGCCAAATACCGGCCCAAGAATCCGTAGGTGAGGGATTTGTGTCTTGGGTGTTCGAAACATGGCGCAAATGTCCGCATCACGAGTTGACTCACCCCCCGCCCCCTCTCTGCTGCACAAAGAAGGGGAGAAATTGGGGTTATTTTCCTTTTTTTTCCTCACCCTCTTTGCGGAGCAGAGAGGGTCGAACAGCGGAGCGCATTCGGGGTGAGTCAAATCTGCGAGCGATAAGAATCGGCCCTAAAAGGTTTCATGCATTCTAAGGTCAGGCCCTTATGGATCATCAATCAAGGAATTTTGATGGTAGATATACACCTAAACGTATCATCCCAGGCAATGGCTGTTTTGTCTTTGGCCTGCGTTGCACCCCTGCAAGTGGTATAGTGCCGTATAAACTCCAGCCCCAGGCTATTGTTGGGGTCGCCATCTTTAAAAAAGCCGAAATCCAGATTCTTAAATGCAAAGGAATGCCATTGATAGTTGCTCAATGAATCGGTGTACCATGTGGTAATTTGGGTTGGGCTTTTATCGCTTTGGTTATAATGAAGCACCTGGTAGGCCGGGTTATTGCCGTTCCGCGAGTCGAGTCCTGGGGCTATGGCAACGTACGATAGCAGTTTGCCGCTATCTGCCAGCAGGCGGGCATCAACCATGTGGGTATGCCCCGCCAGTTGGAGTTTGATGCGTGGCGCATATTGCTTGATGATTTGCAGGTAGGTCGGCTGGATGCTATCTTGCCAGGAGGCTGTTTTGCCATACCTGTCTATACCCGGCGGCACATGGTAAACCAGCCATGCCGATTGGCCGGGCTTAAGCGAAGCGAGCTTATCTTTGAGCCAGGTCAACTCGGCTTTAGCTTCGGTAGCCAGCGAATCATTCTCATGCATAAAAAGCACAGTATTGAGCACGATAATGGCCAGGCTATCTTTCTCGTAAGCATAATACCCACCGGCAAGGAATGATTTTTTTATCCTGCCGCCCTTATCTATCCGTTTGAGCAGGGCATTGTAAAAAATCTTGTAGGTTGCGGCATTGGGTATATTGTGTGCAATGCAATCATTATTGCCCAGCGCGGGCAATATGATGGCCCGCTTATCTATTGCGCTAATGTTTTTGATGACGTATTTATAGCTCAGCTTCATGTCGGCTACGTCGTGCGTATCGTTCTCGGCTTTGGTAGTGTGCCGTAGCAAATCGCCGGGCATAATAATAAAGGGGTATTTACCCGCTTTGGCATTCGCGGCGGCAGATAAGAAAACCCTGGGGTCGGTATCGGTATGGTAAAAAGTATCGAAGGGTTTACGGAGGTCGATATGCACATCAGACAGCACCAGCACCGAATCGGTTTGGGCATAGCAGAAAACAGGGAGCAGGGCGATGATGAACGGCAGGATTTTTTTCATATAGGGCAAATGCGGTTAAGTTGTAGGTTGTTATAAAGTTAGGAATTATTCTTTAAGACTTGCCATTCGGCATCATTTGAGGCGCAAGTCTCTTTCCCAACGAATTTTACGCGTTCCGTATCACTTTCAGGAAAGCTTCGCGGTAAACACCCCCTATGGGCAGGGCTGTGTCGCCAACGTACAACGTGTTACCATCAATCAGGCGGATTTTATCTGTAGATACGATATAAGATTTATGCACGCGGTAAAATGGCGGCTGTGGCAACTGTGCCTCCAGTTCGCGCAGGGCCTGGTAGGTAATCAGTCGCTGCGTTTTAGTATAGATAGAAACATAGTTCTTTAACCCTTCTATGTACAGTATATCCTGATGGTCCACCTTAATGAATTTATTCTTGCTATCGCCTTTTATAAAAAGATAACCAGGCTGGTTTTGCGGGCTAGCACCCTTTTGGTTAAGCCTTGGCTGGATAACTTCAAGGGCTTTCTCGGCTGCTTTAAAAAACCGGTCGAACGCGATAGGCTTTAAAAGGTAATCGATTACGTTGTATTCAAAACCATCAAGCGCATACTCGGCGTAAGCCGTAGTGAGTATTACCTTGCATTTATCGCCGCAAAGCTTTAAAAAATCGAGCCCGGTAAGCTGCGGCATCCTGATATCCAGGAAAACCAGGTCCACCCCACCCTCCCTTACCTTGGCGAGCGCATCGATGGCATTATTGGCCACTCCAACAAGCTCCAGGTAAGGCACCTTGCCAATATATTCGGCAATCATTTTGGTGGCGTAAGCTTCGTCATCAACGGCAAGGCATCGAATCATGGTGGTTGGCATAGGTATATCGCGATATTATTTTAGGTGGATCTTCAAAGTGGTGGTGTAGGTGTCGCCTTCCGTAGCGGTCATCAGCTGATGAGATTCGGGGTAGATGAGTTCGAGTCTTCGCCTGATATTGGCCAGCCCTATTCCGCTGGAACTGTCCTTAGCGCCATGGTTGATGGCGTTGCCCGATCTGAAATACAGTTCGTCCCCGTTTACATCGATGCGTATTTGGATAGGCCTCGTGCTATCATCAACAACCCCATGCTTAAACGCATTCTCCACAAAGGGTATCAGTATAAGCGATGCTATCCTTTTCCCTTTGGCTGCCCCTGCAATGCTAAAATCCACAAAAAAATTATCTTCAAAGCGAAGCTTGTAGATTTCGATGTAATTGTGAAGATAATCGATCTCCAACTGCAGATCGATCATGCCATCGGCGCTGTTGTGGAGCATATAGCGCATCAGTTGAGAGAGCTTGATGATGGCCTGCCCCAATACATCTGATACCGGGTAAGCCAGCGAGTACAGGTAGTTTAGCGTATTGTACAGGAAGTGCGGATTGATCTGTGTTTTTAAGAATAACAGTTCGGCCTGTATATTTTCCTTTTTCAGCTGTTCGGCCTCCCGCTCTTTTTTGAAGGTGTCCAGCAGTGCCCAGGCTATAAAACTAAACAGGATGGGCTGCAGCGCCCGCCACCAATTATCATTAAAGTAAGCGATTGCACTAACGCTATCATCATAATTATCGTAGCCCAAAAACCAAAGATACAGCACCTCTTCTATCAAGTACCTGCAAGCGACAAACAGTGCCTCAGCAATAACCAGACCCGCCAGCAAAAGCGGTATTTTTTTCCGCTTCAAAAAAAATGGATAAACGGCAAAGAAACAGAAAGTGAAGGCGATGAAAACCGACACCAGGTTAGACCATACGTAGGGCTGCGCTCCCCTTTTATTGGCTACATTATCTATATAAAGGTACAGGGTGAGGCAAAGCCAGCCCGCCAGGTAATAGAACATCAACCTCTTTTTTGTCATCTGCATTTTTGAAACCCGAATATATAGCTCAGGAAGCCTATTTATCAATTTTTTATACCAACAACCCGTTTGGCTACCCAAAAGCAGCTTTCCCTTATCCAAAGCATACCCGGAAGCGCAGGGCTAAGCTGGGATAGAGTTTGCGTGCTTTGGGATAATAAAGTTTAGGGGCAGCCAGCTTACTTACAATTTTGTATCGTAGCCAACAGAATAAAGCCTACGCTTTAAGATAGCTACCGATCAAACAGAGTCATTAATCATAACCCAACAAAATGAAAAGCTTCTTTCTGGCACTCATCATGTGCTTACCCTTAGCCGGCTTTGCCCAGGCAAAGAAACCGCGTACCGACCTGGAAAAACTAAACGACTGCATCGCTGCAAACACCAGCTCATTTACCTTCAATGGCGACCAGCCCGAGGGCAAAGCCTGGCAGGTTTTAGAGGGCCTGTTTGCACAAAACCAGTTCGTAGCCTGGGGCGAATATCACGGTTCAGCCAAATTATCGCAACTGACGGCCCTTGCCATGGCGAGCGCAAACCAACAGGGTTATAAAACTTTATTAGTAGAAACCAGCCCCTTCGTAGCAGCAGAGCTAAAGCGCATTGCTGCAACCACAAATCCTGCCGATACCCTCGAGAAAATATATAAAGCGGGGTACACCGGCATTGGCACCTTTCCGTTCTTTCATACGAAAGAAGATGCGGAGATGCTTGTAGCCGCCAATAAATTCGGTTTCGATATCTGGGGAATAGACCAGGAATTCCAGATGTGCTTTTCTTACAGCATGAATCAGGCTTATAATGCCCAATCCAAAAAAATAAGAGCGGCATTCAAACCGGTAATAGATAGTTTGCAGGCCAGTTGGTGGTACCCGGAAACGAAACTTCTCGACAGCCTGAGGAAAGTGGTGCGGCAACCAACATTGAGAGCGATACTGGACGATATCATGATCTCGAAAGAGATTTACCGCTACAATGATAACGAAGGGCGGGCCGCGCTGATGAAAAGAAATTTCTTCCGTTATTATGATAAAGCGACAGACCGGAAAGTATTCTTCAAAATGGGCAGCAACCACCTCGCCAAAGGGCTCAACCTGCAAACCAATCTGTACGACATAGGCAACGCCGTTTATGAACTAGCACAACGATACGGGCAAAAGTTTGCTAACGTTTACATCATGGTAAGGTACACCACCGAAAAAGACCGTTTGGTAGACGATCTTGCCAGCGACAATCCCGATAACCCAAAAGTGTTCTCCCAACTATATGCAGCCGATAAATGGGTGCTTGTAGATATCCGCAGCTTAAGGACCAGGTTAAGTTACGATAATTCGTTAACGAGGGACGCTTACGGCCTGATAGAGAAGTACGATTACGTATTGGTGTCGCCCGAAGTTTTGAAGGATTGACCGATTGAGGTAGGCACCGGTCTGAAGCCGTGTCGACACGTAGCTCCCAAAGTCTGCTTTTCGGGTTGATTGGAAGGTCTAGCGAGAAAAAAGTAAAATAAATTTGCGCAGCTGATTGACTGCACTTATATTTGCAGTCAATCAACTGCAAATAACGATGAGACGAGACGTTTTCCAGGCCATTGCCGATCCTACGCGCAGGGCCATCTTAACTTTACTGGCTGTAAGCGCCATGACGCCCAACGCCATTGCCGAGCACTTCGATAGCACCCGGCAAACCGTATCTAAACACATACAGATACTTACGGAATGCGAAGTACTGGTACAGAAAAAAAATGGACGGGAAATTTTCTACCACTTCAATCCCGAAAAAATGAAAGAGATAGACATTTGGCTGCAACGTTTCCGCAAGATGTGGGAAGACAGCTTTAACCAATTAGACGACTTATTAAACGACTTATAAACTTACCCAACATGACAAACAACTTTGTGTTCGAAACCGACCTTGCCGCAAAAAAGATTTATGTATCGCGTGAATTTAATGCGCCGGTTGAAAAAGTATGGAGGGCCTGGACCGAGCCCGACCTGATAGACAAATGGATTGCGCCAAAACCCTGGTCGGCCAAAACCAAAACATGGGATTTCACCGTTGGCGGGGCATGGCTTTATGCCATGATTGGTACCGAAGGCCAAAAACATTGGGTATATGCCGAGTTTACCGCGATAGAAAATGGCAGTGCCTTCTCGACAAAAGGCTTGTTTTGCGATGGCGAGGGCAACCCTGTTACTGAAGGCCCAAAATCGAACCGGGACACCAAATTCTTAGCCATAGCAGGTAACCGCGCCAAGGTAGAATCGGTAATAACTTTCGAGAACGAATCCACTATCAAAATGTTCGTAGACAACGGCTTCAAAGAAGGCACAGCCGCCAGCCTTGCCAACCTGGATGATTTACTGGCTTCGGAATAAACGCGGGTATTTGCGCCTAACCCAATCAAACTTTAATTATTTCAAGTAAAAACCAAATTAAATACAATGAAAATCAAACATTTAAGTATTGCTCTCGGCATCGTTTTGTCGGCAACTGCGTTAAGCGCCAACGCGCAAAAAAAATACAATGAAGGCCTGGTAACGATTAAAACAAGCGCAGGCGGCCAGGAAATAGAAGTAAAAGAATACTTCCGGGCGGATTCTACCGCTGCGCTGTTTTCTGCAGGCCCGGTAAGCATTAAGCTTTTATCAGATACTAAGGATAAGTTTTTCGCCGTAGTAGCTGCCGTACCTAGTTTCAATGTCAAAAAGGCTGCGATTTATACCCAAGCCGAAATAGACCAGATTTTAAGCACTTTCCCTTCGTTTACGTTTGCCCCAACAGCCGAAACCAAACAGATATCCGGTTTCAACTGCAAAAAAGTAGTGGCGACAGATACTAAAACAAAAAAAACTTACGATACCTGGATAACCAATGATATTGCGCTGCCCGCTAATGTCGTTGAAAAATATTATGCCAAAATCGGCGGCACGCCTATACAATACGCAGCATTCCAAACAGGGCCCGATGGCGCATTGGTAGTTGCCGATTACGTAATAACTGCCGTTTCTGACCAGAAAGCCCCAGCCGGTACCTATGGCATAGCACCCGATTATGATAAAATCTCAAAAACCGAACTTGATGCTATGTCGCAAAACAAGCAATAGGCTTATCTATTGCTTAGCAAAAACAAACGTTAATTATCAAGCCCTTACGAGTTCCGGATTATTATAAATCGTGTTATATTAGACAGCGGAAAACTACCATAATCAAAACTGTTCTTATTAAACGAAACAATATATAATAACCTAATAACAATCAACATGAGTAAGACAACAATCAACGTTATTTACTGGATTACAACCGGGCTAATATTAGCCTTGATGCTTTTTTCGGCAGTGAGCAGCTTTAAGGAAACCCCCGAAGGCACCAAAATGCTGGAAGTATTAGGGTACAAGCCTTATGTAATGCATTTATTGGCGGTAGCCAAAATATTAGGCGTAATAGCTATACTTACGCCGGGTTTTCCACGGCTTAAAGAATGGGCCTACGCGGGTTTTACGTTCGATCTTATCGGTGCCGCATATTCTTCTTACGCTTCAGGCATCGCCTTTAAAGATTGGGCACCTATACTGGTATTCATTGCCATATGGGCCTGCTCGTACATTTTCTACCATAAACGGTTGAAGTTAAAGGGGAGCGCGGCATAAAGGCATGGCCTGGAAAAGTATGTAAATAAAGAAGCCCCAAGCTAGCGCGATTGGGGCTTCTTTATTGAATTCAAGCTCAAGGGGCCGGGGATAATCAGCCCTTGCTGCGCCCCGTTCGTTCATGAAATAAGCTAAACGTAGCTACTCCCCTGTGACTTTATCTGTGATATGAAAATAATCAAAATCGGCTGCCCCCCCGGGAGTTTTAGTAGCGTAATTAAACAGCGCGAACCTATAACCCATAAAGTGAGGTAAAGTGTATGCCATTTTCAATTGTGTACCAACGGGTGTCCATACCTTCCCATCAAGGCTGTAAAAGAAATTGGCGATGTCTTTTCTATCCGTAAAAACACATTCGGCTTTAAAGAAAATCTTATTTTGGTTTAGAGGGAGGCTCGCAACTTCTACAGGTTTACCGGTAGTAGCATTTACCATTACGATGGTTTTGCTTTTGCCATTTAACTTAACTCCTGCAAGGCCGTAGTTTTTTTGCAATAAGCCTAATCCCGCAAAATCACCATCCTTCATATGAGATACGTCGAGCGATACCGACCCTGTACATACCGGGCCGATTGTCCGTTGTGTTAAAGAATTCCGGGCCATTAAAAAATTGGTATCGACCCGGCCAGTGGTAAGCCGTAAATAACCTTTGCGAGCCGTAACAGACCAAAGGCTATTATCAGGATTGTGGTTCCATTGCCAAACAAGCGGTAACGCAGGCTCCCCTCTTTTACGCGTAAACTCGTCAGGAGAAACCAAGCTGGGGATAAGGCCTTTAGATGCCGGCAAATCAAGCGTATCTGGCACTTTGCCATTTATGCCTATTACCGGCCATCCATCTTCCCATTTAACAGGCACTAAATAAGGCACGCGGCCGACAGCACCAAAGTCGCGAAAAAGGTATGAATACCAGGTACCGTCAGGCATGTCGATTAATCCGCCTTGTGCTACACCCTTATCCTGGAGGCCTACCCGCCCTTCGTAGGGGCCGGTAATTTTATCTGCACGATGTATCACTACGGTACGCATACCACCACGTGGCCAGGTAATATTGAACAGATAATATTTTCCGTTTACCTTGAATAATTGCGAACCTTCCGCAATCAGCCCTCCGTTATCGCCGGAAGGCAGGCTGGCATTCTCTATCAAGGTTTGGTCGAGGCCGCCGGGTTTAATGTCCGATGCATCCGGGTTTAACTCCACTATCCTCAATTTTCCAGCGCCGGTTATCATATATACTTTTCCATCATCATCAAAAAACAGGGAGTGGTCGTGCAGGTCGGGTTTAAACGAAACCGATTTCCAGGGCCCTTTTTCGATATCTTTTGTAGTATATACATGGGTTTTACCTGTAGTTTGGGCAAAAGTGGTCACATAGAAAGTACCTTGATGATAACGTAGGCTGCTGGCCCATGAGCCGCGGCCATAAGTACTTTTTCCGTTGGATAGCGTAAGCGCATCTACCGTTGAAAGCGTATCATAGGCGTAACCGATCAATTTCCAATTGACGAGGTCTTTCGATTTCATGATAGGCACGCCGGGGCTCATGTGCATGGTTGTGCTGCTCATATAATAGGTATCGCCCACACGGATCAAGCTGATATCGGGCACATCGGCATATATAATCGGGTTAACCGCTTTCTTTTGCCCCTCAACAAAAAAAGGGACAAAAAGCAAGGTCGCTGCGATACTAAGCCGGGCAAAAAAATGTCTCATACTAGTGGTAATTATTCCTTAAAACCTTTATCAACTACTTAACCGTATTAATTTGAAGCACACTTACAGAATACGGATCGAACGTTCTGGTGAACTTCTTGCTGAGCCCTTTTACAACCGATGTAACAGGAACTATTTTGTCCGGGTTATCAATCGTATTGGTATCCTCCGGTTTATCGCCTTTTATCACCACCAGCGTACCTTCCGCAGACAATTTAACCATCCCATTCAATTCAATATCTACCTGTTGCGGCTTGCCGGTAGCGTTTACCACCTTTAAAAATATCTTGCCTGTTTTTGTATCTTTTGTTGCTACATAAAACATGGCGGGTATAGGCTGTGGCATTTTATTAGCAGCGCTGTCTCTTTTAGTTGCAGGCCTGGTTTGGGTTGGTATGTTAATGCCCGTTAAAGGGACAACCTTGTTGCCTATATAATTGCTGAATAATTTCTGAACGTGATAAGATGGGGAACCAAAGCTTGTTAAAGCATTATAGCCAATCAGGTCCGAGTCCCATTGCCAGGCCTTTGGCGCGGTGGCAGTGGCTGTGTTTACATTTACGAACAGCGGTGCGTAGCACGACAGGATAACCAAGTCTGAATTACGTTCCATGCCCGTCATCCATGCGGCATCGCCAAGGGCTGCATTCAGGTTAGTAGTCGGCGCGCCTTCCCTTGTTGCCCATTCGCCAACAAATACTTTAAAGCCCTTACGGTCGTAATTATCATAATGGGCGGCATCCTCCTCCATTTCCCAGGCATTACGGTAATAGTGCTCATCAACAATCTCCGGTTTACGTATGGTTAATTTACCTAATGTGCCCAGGTAATCCCTGCCGCCGATTGTTGCGATACACTTTAAGGCAGGATATTTGGCTTTGATAGCATCATTAAACTGCGCGAAACGCCCATCGTAGCTTCCTGATCTGTCGAAGCCATCTTCGTTGCCAATTTCCACGTATCGTAATTTAAACGGAGCAGGGTGGCCATCGGCAGCGCGCTTTGCTCCCCAATAAGTATGGATGTCACCGGTAATATACTCAATTTCGTTTAAGGCATCCTCAATATATGGTTTCAATAAGGGGCCGGCATCTACATGGTCGCCATCGAGCGAGTAACCTGCAAATACAGCAAGCAAGGGTTCCATCTTTATATCTTCGCACCATTCTAAAAACTCAAGTAATCCCATACCGTCGGTTGCGCGGTACCCCCACGAGCCTTTATGACCGGGCCGGCTTTCCAGCGGCCCCAGCGTGGTCTTCCAGGGAAAAGCATCGGTCAGCTTTGGCCCTTCGAGGAAATTACCGCCCGGAAACCTCAGAAAAGCCGGTTTCATATCGGCCATCAATTTCATAATATCAATCCTGTTGCCGTTAGCACGGTTGTTATACGTTGGCGGAAACAAGGATACGAGGTTAAAATAATAAACGCCTTTCCTGTTGGTTGAGATTACAAAACGGGCATCTGCAGTAGGCTTTATATCAGATGCAGTGGTTAATTGCAATTCATATTTTTTCCAAAAATCACTTTTAACCAGGGTAATAACGCCCGAAGCGTACACGGTTTTGCCATCGCGGCTTTCTATAGTTACCGTTATTGGGCCGGCTGTATTGTTGTCGATAACAGGTGTGGTGGAGGTTGAGCCATTCTGGCGGCGTGGAGGCGCACTGCCCAGGCCTTTTATATAAAAAGAGGCTTTGTAAGTAGTATTAGGCTTTACGGGGATACCCCAATAACCCTCGTTGGCAATCCCCGCCCTGCCCCCATCGGTTTCAACAACCAGTTTTAAGCAGGTGGTAAGCGAACTATTGATGGCATGCCCCCGTTGATCCATGGCAACCTTATCCGGATCCGGCGCAACCAATTGAATTGACGGTTTACCGTCGCCCTCCTGCACAAGGCTCCATGCCTCAGGCGTATTCGGGTTATCTTTAAACACCCGGTTCCTGATCAATTCGCCGTATAAGCCTCCGTCGTAAGAATGGTTAATTTCTTCAGTCATTAGCCCATACAGCTGCTGGCTAACAGTTACCCCGGGTTTGGTTAAATCGAGCGTTAATTTAGGGTTTTGTGCTACCAAATTGGTGGTAACAAACAAAAATACGCACAAGCTTAAAATGGTGCATGGCTTCATCATAATTGGTTTTTTTGGTTTATTAAATGTGTTTTATACACTTAAATTGATTAGCAAACTTAACAGGATTTTTCAAATAAAAAACCGATTGTTAGAAATAATATAAAATATTGCTCATAAAACGATTATACGCTCAAAGCCTACGCAGTTATTTCTTACGCTCAGGACAATAAAGGGGGTTTTTTATATTCAAATCACGCTAATATATTCAGCTATACCGAACACATTGCACGATAAATTCAAAACGATTTAAGTGCTAAAACGAAAGATTCAGAACGTAGTTACCACGTATGTAACAAAACGATTACAAGCCGGAAACAGATTCAATAATTAATTGTTATTTATACAATTAATTATTGAAATTAAATCTCCGGTCGAGGTTCTTCAAAAATAAAAAGCCCTGCAGACGTGCAGGGCTTTGCCCCTGAGGCCGGGCAGAATTCGAAACATTTGATGAAGCAATTGAAAGTCTTAAGCTACTTTGAAGTAGTCTAAGCGGGTTTCGATTCTTCCATGGGCTTGCGAGAGCCCGTAAGCCTAAATTTGCAGACGTTAGCCTGTCTAAAAAACGGGCTCGCCTGTTACCATTGCCTAAAAATTCATCTTCCTAACATTTCCTTTATCATCGGTTATGGCAATTTCCCTTACGGCACTATCTACCGAAATAAACCTCGCAGATTGTGACAGGAAGGAATTTCCATTGTAAAACTCCTGGCGGGTGATGCGCCCGTTCTTATCTGTTATCACGGCGCTTTTATCCTGCGGCAAAACATTTATAAGCCTGTTTTTCTTGTTCAATTTAAACAACCGCAATGGCCCGGTATGTTCGCTTGCCGCCAGTAAATAGCTATCGTTGTTACCGCGAAGTTTTACAAGCGCCTTACCATCGCCCGGGAGGTAGATACCGCTCTGTAATATGCTTAGCGGACGAAAACCGCCCTTGCCGTCGCCTTTCAGGAACAATCCGTTCAAGGCATCCGATTGCCCGATAGAAACATCTGTTGAAAAATCATTTCCGTTAAGTACCAAATCGATATTCCCATCTCCGTCCAAATCATCGGCAACCATACCGTTCAATACTGATGCCTGTGCTTCTTCGGGCAAAGGGATTACCGTAAACTTTCCATTGCCGTCGTTCCTGAAATAGGATGACCGCAGTTCTGTTGCTTTAAGTCGCAAAGCTCCCTTCAACTGCTCGTCGGTAAACAATCCTTGCAATGTTGCTTCGGCATAGCTGTGATAATTGGTGAATTTGGTTCTTAGGCTAATCATTTGCTTAAAAGCATCATCGCGCACGTTTGCCGGGTACTCGCGCATAACGCCATCCTTCCCCGGAAGGTAAAGAGAAGTGAAGGCATCAAACCTATCGCGTTTATCAAAGTCTTTAGCGGTGATGTAAACGGGCTGCTCGGTGTTTGCCTGGTAAAGGCTGTTGAGGCCGCTATTGCCTACAATGTAATCCATCCGACCGGTATGCCTGAAATCGCCGGCCACGATGGAATTCCACCAGCCGGGAATGCCCGATACACCCGTTGTTGAAGTGGCGTTTATAAACTTACCGTTGCTATATTTCAAGAAAGTAAGCGGCATCCACTCGCCTGCCAGCAAAAGGTCGGTATTGCCATCGCCATCAAAATCTGTAAACATCGCATCGCAAACCAAACCAATATCCTTTAATGATGGCGCAACTTCTGCCGTAACGTCGGTAAATTTCACTTTACCGTTGCCGCTGTCATTCCTTAATATAAAGCTGCTCACGGGTTTAGGATATCGCCAGGGTTCTACACGGCCCGACACAAAAAGGTCCGGCTTGCCATCGTGGTTATAATCAAAAGCCCTTACGCAAAGCTTGCTGGTAAAATTCACAGGCAATGCATCCTGTTGCAACGTAAATTCGCCTTTCCCATTGTTGATATAGAACTTGTCCTGGTAATTGCCCGAATTTGGCTTTGCGGTATATCCGCCACGGGCAATATAAATATCCGGCGCGTTATCTCCGTTGGCATCAAATAAAAGCACGCCGCCATCCTGATAGAAGCCACCGTTCGGGCTATTGGTTGCTAATGGCCTTTGAATGAATTTTCCGTTTTTTTGCTGAAGCAGAATTTGTGCAGGTTCGGCAGAATTACCGCCGATAACGATATCATCGGTACCATCGCCGTTGAGGTCACCGGCTGCTAAAGCCGGGCTATAGCCGGATAGTTTATGCGGCAAAAGCTTTTGGATGTTGAAATCAACCTTGTCTGAATCTTTTTGCACATAGCTTATACCGCTTGCACTGGTTATATTGGTAAATATCGGCTTTGCTGCGTTAGGCTGCGCATTTGACTTTACCGCACCCCGGGCATCTTGAATGCTTACCGTTAAAGTTTGGTTTGCTTTAATTTTGGTGATGGTTTGTTTGGCACCATTAGGCCACAACACTACAGCAGAATCAATTACGGTTGTGTTGCCGAGCCCGAATTGCGCCATAGGTTCTACGCTGGATAAATACCCCCGGTATGGGTTGTTCTCATAAACCTGCGTAGCCCCTTTACCGTAGTAAATGCGCACCATCGTGCCAATGCCATTCAGGTTGTGCTCATCTCCTTTAAATTTTACGTTAAAAAAGTTCGCCGGGGAGTCATTCGAGGCTGTGTTTTGATATATAAAGGCTTCATCATTGATGTTATTGGTAATCAAATCCAGCTTCCCGTCGTTATTCAAATCGCAGTAAATGGCGCCATTTGAAAACGAAGGCGCGGTAAGCCCCCAATTGTTGCTTTCATCTGAAAACCGCAGGCCTTTGCCATTTTTGAAAGCATAATTATGGATTTTAACCTCGGGTATCTGTTTGAGGATTTCTTGCTTGGAGGCGCTGAGATAAGGCTGAGACCGGTACACCATAAAGTCGTGATCCGTTACATCCCTGGGATAGCCATTCGTTACGATAATATCTTTATAGCCATCGTTGTCGAAATCGGCTATCAAAGGTGTCCAGCTCCAATCTGTTTGGGCAATACCGCTCATAAAGCCAATCTCGCTGAACGCAGGGGCACCAACAGAATCCTGCTCACCAATCCTGGGCCCCTGGTTTAGCTGCAGCGTATTGCGGGCATATTGCAATTGGTAACCATAATGATTAAAATTTTGGATGGTTTGATAACTGTTTGGCATCATCATCATCTTCTTGCGGTAATTATCTGCCGGGTTCATGTCAAGCTCAAATACATCGGCCAGGCCATCGTTGTTAATGTCCTGGATATCCTGCCCCATAGCGTTAAACGACGTATGTTTAAAGTACTCCTTCGATTTGTCTGTAAAGGTGCCGTTGTGGTTGTTGATGTAAAGGATATTGCTCGAAAGGAAATCGTTGGTTACATAAATATCTTTCCATCCATCCAAATTTATATCCGCAATAGTAGCACCGTGCCCGTAGCCTTCTATGCTTATGCCTGCCGACTGAGAAACATCCGTGTACACTGCATGCTTAAGTGCCGCGTCCCAATCGTTCCTAAATAAGTGGCCCATGCTCCGGCCTGTGCCATCGCGGCTTACCGGCCTGAAACTATTGGGGTATTCTGAGGGTTCGGGCCTGTTCACCGTTAAGTACATGTCCAAATCGCCATCGTTATCATAATCAAAAAAACTTGCCATAGTTGAATGTAACTGCACATCCAGGCCATACGCTTTTGCTTCCTCCTTAAAAACAGGGATGCCGGCTTTATCAAGCCCCTGATTTACATACAGCAAATTTTGCCTTTTTTGCGGGTCGCCGGATAGCGAATTGCAAACATAGATATCTGCCAGCCCATCGTTATTAATATCAATCACCGCAACGCCCCTGCCCCAACGGCCGGCCCCGGCAACCCCTGCCGGAATGGTAACATCCTCGAACTCAAAATCTCCTTTGTTGAGATAAAGTTTATTGGAAACCATGTTTCCGGTGAAATACAAATCGGGCAAGCCATCGTTGTTAAAGTCGCCTACCCCAACTCCACCTCCGTTGTATATATAGGCGTTGTCTATCGGGTTGATAGAATCATTCTCGGTTATCAGATTATTGAAATGAATACCCGACTGTGAGGAGGGAACCAGCGTGAACATAGCCGCCTTTTTGCAGCCAACAAACACATAACAGCAAAGGAGGCAGAAGTAGATTTTTTTCATAAAAATGCGCTGATAACAAAAAAGCCGGAGGCCGTTTTGGCCCCCGGCTGTAATTTAATAAAACCAATTAATACCCCGGGTTCTGATGCCCGTTTATCTCCGGATTATTATCCAATTCTGCTGTAGGGATCGGTAATAACTCGTCTCTGTTTGCTTTGAAATACGATAATGGATCGGTAGTGAAATAACCTTTTTTCCTCCACCTTACTATATCAACGTTCCTAACCTGCTCATCGGCCATTTCAACCATTTTTTCGTGCATGATGGCTTTTGTTACCTCTGCCTTAGAAGTAACAGGGAACTGTACGGTTGGATAAAGCGGCATTGCAACGCTTGGCCTGGCCCTTATCTGGTTTAGGTAGGCTATGGCAGCAGCGGTGTTACCCAATTCGTTTTCGCACTCAGCAAGGTTTATCAATACTTCGGCATAACGTAAGATGCGCTGATTATTGCCACCCGGGTGGAACGATGCCGCAGGCAAACCCTCTTTGTAAATAATCATAAATTTGCGGAACCCTACTTTTTTGGTTACACCGTTCACCACAGACGTATTGTTATTTTGATCTGCTGCGGTTAACACGGATGCACCGTTGTTGTATGAATCGCCGGTTTCATAAAACGAAAACTTATACCTCGGATCTGTTTTAGCAGCACCGGTAGCAGTGTTTTCAAATTCATTCAAAAGCCTATCCGACGGGATTAAATTCCTCCAGGCAATTGGGTTGTATTCCTGGTTCCTTACAGTCGATTGTGCTTCGGTAGGGCTATCGCCGCCCCAGTTAAAGCCGTTGTCGCCCTTGTCTACATACACCATTTCAAATATCGATTCTGAGTTGAACTCTGTTTCTTCTTCGAAATTATCCAGGAAACGACTGGTTAAAGTATAACCATCGGCACCTGCAGTAGGTATTTTTAGCAGCGCAGCTTTCGCGCCGGCGTAGTCGCCATTTTGCATCAGCACCCGGCCAAGTAATGCATTGGCGGCGGCATTAGTAGCCCTGCCTTTATCAGTACCCGATTTGCCAGGCAACACAGCTGCAGCATCCTGCAAGTCTTTGATGATTAATGCGTACACATCCGCCTCAGAAGACCTCGGCACAAAGCCGGTTGGGCTTTTAACGGTAGTAGTATAGATTGGCACACCACCCCATTGGCTTACCAAATCGAAATAGGCCCAGGCACGCATGAATTTTGCTTCGCCAACCCTCCTATCCCTTATTGCCAAATCGTCTGTTACGCTCCCGGCGTTATCTAAAACAATATTCGCCCTGAAAACAACCTGGAACCAGCCGTTCCACACAGAGTTTAACACGCTGTTCGTAGGGTCGAAAGTGCCGGCTAACATTTGCGCTCTTGGCACCTCCAGCTGGCTTCCACCCGATGATACCTCATCGCTGCGAAGATCATGTATAAAGAACCACTCCCTGGATACCAGGTTAAGGCCCTGCGCAGCTTTGTACACTGCGTTTACGCCTTTAGTAAGTTCGCCCGCGTTTTTATAGTATTGATCGGTAGTTACCGCGTTAACGTTACTCGTATCGAGGTCGCTTTTTTTGCAGGAGTAAGTGGTAGCCATCACCAAAAGTATGGTAGATGCAGACCAGATATAAAATTTTTTATTTTTCATAATTTATAAAATTATTAGTGAATACTGATTAAAAAGTTGCCTGAATACCGAACTGGAATGATCTTGGCTGTGGGTATTGCCCATAATCTATCCCGTTAGTCAGTGTTCCGTTTTTAGACCCCACTTCCGGATCAAGGCCCGAATATTTGGTAAAGGTCAACAGGTTCTGCGATGACACGTACAACCGCAATCTGCTTAAGCTGTTGTTTGTTTTAGCTTTGAGCCAGCTTGATGGCACGTTGTAACCGATTATGGCATTCTTTAGGCGCAGGTACGACCCATCTTCAATCCAACGGGTAGATGGCCTTACGTTACCATTCGGATCGCCCTTGGCAGCTCTTGGGATATCGGTACTTGTATTTGTTGGCGTCCATGCGTTCAAAACATTTACGCCTGAGTTGAACAAACGTGGCATACCTTCAAGGATAATCCTTTCGGCATTGAATATTTTATTCCCCTGTACGCCCTGGAAAAAGATACTCAGGTCGAAGTTTTTGTAACTGGCCGAATAGTTTAAAGAGTAGGTGAATTTAGGAAGGTAGCTGCCGATAAAAGTACGGTCGCCATCGTTTATGATATGGTCGCCATTGATATCTTTAAATTTGATATCGCCGGGTTTGGCGCCTGGTTGCGTAGCATGCGCGGTTACTTCGCCAGCGTTTTGGAAGATACCTTCTACCACATAGCCATAGAATGATTGAATAGACTGACCAGCGATAGTATTGGTAATAGGGCCACCGCCACCAAAGTCTGCATCGCCACCGGCAGTAATAGATGCATTCGGGCTGTTAAGCTCAAGCACCTTATTCCTCACCAAACTAAATAAACCGGTAACATCCCATTTAAAGTCGCCTTGATTTTGATGATACCCAACGGTAAGCTCAAAACCTTTGTTTTCTAAAGATGCCACGTTTGCAACCGTTCCGGCACCGCCAAAACCAAAGCTTAATGGTGTTGGTACGTTGATGATCAAGCGGTCCATTTTCCTTTTATATAACTCAGCAGATACTGTTAGCTTGTTATTAAAAAGCCCCAGGTCTACACCGATGTTTGTTTGCTTGGTAGTTTCCCAGGCGAGCGAAAGATTGGTTAAGCCGTTGTAGAAAGAAGCGTTACCCAAATCAGAGAGCGAGCCGCCAAAAGGATAAGTTGCCTGGTTGCTTGATACAGGCTGCAGGTACGGATATGGGCCTAATGCGGTACCGTTTACGCCGGTAACGCCATAACCACCACGTAACTTCAATTCTGTTATAGCGGTAACATCTTTAAGGAAGCTTTCCCTATCAACTTTCCAGCCGGCAGAAACAGCGGGGAAATTTTGGTACTTGTGGCCTGGAGCCCAAACAGACAAACCATCACGACGTATCGAACCGGAAATGAAGTACTTACTGTCAAAATCGTAAGCAAGCCTGCCAACCATCGAAACGAGCAAGGTTTTATCGGTGGTGTAGTTTGTAAACAAATTGGTTGCGCCATTCAATGATTTAACCGCATTGGTTGACTGGTTACCACTTGAAGACTGGTTGGTGTTATTTGTACCCTGGCTTTCATATACAGCAACGCCTGACAAGTGATGCTTATCGAAAGTTTTATCGAAAGCAAGTTGTTGCGAATACAGTGTTGTTGTGCCCGCTCCCCGGTTTTTGTTAATCGTAGCGGTTGGAGAACTCAGTGTTCCGCCGTCATTATATATTGGGGTGTACTGTTCGTTAAGGTTTGTGCCGTAGTCCAGGCCGTATGTGGAAGTAAATTTCAACCAATCGGTGAATTTCAACGTCATGAACGCATTACCACGGATGTTGAAGCCGTTGTTATAGTTTTGATTGATCAGTGCCGCCTCAACCGGGTTGGTAGGGTCAGAACCGTCGAAACTATTTAACGGACCCTGGAAACCACCTGCGTTATTTGGATTATAAACCGGGATATATGGTAACATCCTGATCACATTGGTTAACGCGGTACGGTTTCCGGCTGGTATATCAAAGCGCTGATGCGTAACCGAAGCGTTGAATGTTTCTCCAAAGGTTAAAAATGAACGGATTTTATGGTCGGAGTTCATCCGGAAGTTTTTCCGGTTAAAATCTAATCCCTGTGCAATACCTTTTTGCGCAAAATAACCGGCAGATGTGTAAAAATGAGAGTTGTCATTACCACCGCTTATCGCAACAGAATGTTGCTGCAGCAATTGGTTGTTCCTGAAATACGCGTCTTGCCAATCGGTATTAGTTTGAGCAAACGTTTGAGAGGCGCCTGCATAAATCGGCTGATTGAAATTCGCCGGTTCCAATCTTGGCGGTACTGCCGATGGGGCATTCAGAGCGCGCTCATACTGAAGGTACTGGTCTGTATTTAACAGATCGAATCGTTTGGTTATGCTTTGCACGCCTACATACGAATCAAAATCTATTTGCACCTTTCCGCTGATACCCTTCTTAGTAGTCACGATAACTACACCGTTGGTAGCTCTCGAACCATAAATTGCTGCAGCACTCGCATCCTTCAATACTTCGAGCGACTGGATGTCTTTAGGGTCGATACCGCCAATACTACCAGGAAATCCGTCGACGATATAGAGTGGGTCTGAGCCGAAACTGATTGAGCTGTTACCGCGGATAGACACAATTGGCGCACTACCCGGCGAGCCATTATTGGTAACCGTAAGGCCAGCCACCCTGCCTTGTAAAGCCTGGTCGATACCTGCCACCGGAAGTTGTGCAAGGGTTTTTCCACTCACAGAAGATATGGCACCTGTTACGGCCGCACGTTTCTGCGTTCCGTAACCAACCACTACCACTTCGTTAAGCGATTTGGTATCGGCTTTTAACTGAACGTTAATTACGGTTTGCCCGTTTATTGCAACCTCTGCTGAAACATACCCGAGGAAACTAAAAACCAGGGTGCCGTTTCCGTCGGGAACTGTTATTTTGTAGTTTCCGTTAAAGTCGGCAGCGGCCGCAATGGATGTGCCTTTTACCATTACGGTAGCACCCGGTACGCCAACCCCGGCTTCATCGGTAACCTTACCTGTGATGGTAACCGCGCCGTAGGGGTTTACCACCCCACCGGCCAGTGTATTTTTGAAGTTAGCTGCTGATGCCGAAGCAAAAGCACCCTGTAGTGTAACAATACCAAACAATGTTATTAATAACGTTGCTCGTATGCAGTGATTAAGTAAAAATTTTCTTTTCATAATTTGGTTAAAATTTAAAATTGGATTTAGTGGAGAATGTTGGTTGTGCTTATTCATGCACTTCCGTTTCCGCGAATGATCTCCCCCGATCATTTCATTAATTCTAGTCAGTCCTTTTTTTCATTTTTCTAGGTGTTGTTTATGGTTAATTGGTTGAGATTGGTTTAGTATGCAATAGTAATAAGGTGGTAGTAGTTAAAGCTTGCTAAGCCAAATAACTACAGTTTACCTAACCTCGCCCGATGTCGATTTGAAGGCCAACATGAAATGCAATCGATTGCATTTTTATTGCCAAAAAAAACGGCAGCAAGTCCGGCTTTACGTTTTATTGATATTTGTTTAGTAATTGGTTAAATACTCTTTGCGGTGCTGTTGAACCTCGTTAGAGTAACAGTAAAATTACATCACGGTAAAAAAAACGGGTGCAATTTTTTGCCACATTTAAACAACGTTTGTTTAATTTTTGAGCAAAATGAACGTGATATGGCTATCGGAACACGCTGAAACCCAATGCTCCGTTTCCAGATACCGGCAATTTTCGCAATGTTGTAATGGAGCTTAAGTTTTGGGGTGCTGCTGGATCTTTTTTGCGCTTGCACGGCATCGGAGCGGCACTTTATACCAGGATTACCGCTACGCTAAAGCACACACGACGCTATAACTTGTCGGTAAATGCAGGAAAAACGCCATCGTTTGTTAGTTATTGAAGACCACGAAGAATGGCGCGATTACCTTGTTGGTTGTTTGCAGGATACTTATGAGGTAATTGAGGCAGCCGACGGGCAGGAAGGCTGGGAAAAAGTGCTTTCCGTCCGTCCGGATTTGATCATCACTGACGTTAAGCTTCCGCTGATAGACGGGATAAAATTAAGCGAGAAAATAAAGACTGATAAACGCACAAGGCACCTGCCCGTTATTTTATTAACCGCGCTAAGTAGCCACGATGACCAGTTAAGGGGCCTCAGTTCGGGTGCCAACGACTACCTCACTAAGCCTTTCAATTTCGATATATTGATTGTTAAGATAAAAAATCTGCTGGCCGTTCATAATCTGCTCAAACAAACCTATAGTAAGCGCTTTACCGTACTCCCTGCGGCGGTTGAGGTTAAAGCAACTCATGAGCTATTTATGAGCAGCGTAATGCGTTTTTTGGAGGAGAATATCGCCAGCGGTAACCTTAACGTAGCTAACTTGAGCGCCCACCTCGGCACCAGCCGCGTATCGCTTTATAACAGAGTACTTGAACTTACAGGGCAATCTCCTATAGAACTCATCACATCATTTAAGCTGGATAAGGCAGCAGGCGAGCTCACCAATACCAACAAAGCCCTGGCGCAGGTAGCGCGCGAAACAGGATTCGCCACCCCTCATTATTTTTCGAAGATCTTTAAAGATAAGTTCGGGCTTCTGCCTTCAGAATACCGACATGCACATCAATGTCGTTTACTTAGGAGTTGGCCCGGCGTATAGCCTCACCTAAATCCTCTCCAAAGGAGAGGACTTTAAGCCCCTCTCCTTTGGAGAGGGGGTTGCGGTGAGGCTACTAAGTAGCTTAAGTAAACGATATTGGCATGCGCATCAGAAATCATGAACATCAAATCCGGATATCAGCTATTTGTCTGCTTATACATCCTATAAGCCTGTAGCTGGCTTAATAAACAGCCTTATAGCCTAAAAGAGAAAGCATCTGCTCCCCGTAACGCCGGCCAATAATTCGGTATCCTTCCGCAGTGAAATGCAGCTTATCCGAATTTGCAGGGCAGCCGCTTGAAGAAATCACATACGAATGTGGTACCAAAGCAGGTAGCCCGGCAATAAACACATTCATACCCGCGCACTTGCCGCCCTGATCTGCATTAACCAATTCGCCTGCCAGCAAGGGTACCCGTTTACTTTTCAAATGCAGATCGTGTAGTAAATTGGTATATATCCCTTTAACTTTCTGCGTCCACAGGCTATCGTTCGGGTTCGACTCGCCCTGGTGCAACAAAACGCCTTTAATCACCCCATATTTCTGCGCCAGCTTCGCCATTTCTACTAAATGTGCATACGGGTTGCCACCGTATTCATTAATCATGTTCAGCATCCAGGGCGGCGCTTTGGCTACATAAGTCTGGTAACTGTCTTTTTCGAATAATTCTATCCTGCAGCCCGCCACAGAAACATTGATGATACCAATTCTTATTTTGGGGGGCAAATTAGCAACCAACGTCCTGCCGAAATAGTCCGCAGGCGTAAGGCCTGTATTGCAGCGCGCAAGAGGCGGCGCTGCAGGGTACCAATTACCTTTTGTTCGCCCTAAATTGGGGCAGTCAACCGTTTCAAACATCTGAAAACGCTGGTCAACAATGGTGTCCTGTGGCTCAATCCTTGCGTTACCTTCCATATTAGATTGCCCGAAGCACAAAAAGATATAAAAGTTCTTATCCTGAGAAAAACTCTCCGATGCAATAAAAAGGAATATACCCGTGACAAAAAACCGAAGTTTAGCTTTCATCTACCACCTGTTTATTTATTATCCGGGTAAACGTATTTAGCGAAGTTGGCTACATCAACGGGTTTAAAAATTGACTGTGAAAACATATACAAGCCATTTTTCCAAACCTTAAAATCGTGCACACCGGGCTCTATGTAATAAACATGCGGAACGCCCTTTTCCACCAGGTAATCGTGCGTGCGCTTGCTGAATGCAAGCAATCCATCGCTTGCGCCACAGGATATCCATAGCAGTTTAAGCTGCTTTTTTGCAACTTCGGGGTTTGGCACCAAATCTTCGGGTTTCTTTGTGTTCGGCGCAGCCGAGAAAGCACCCACCCAGGCAAATTTATCCAGGTTGCCTAAACCAAAATTCAGCGATTGCCCTCCGCCCATGGATAGGCCCGCTATGGCGCGGTGTTCCCTGTCGTTAATTACCGGGTATTTGCTTTCGATAAAAGGTATCAGGTCTGTAAGCAGGTCTTGCTCAAATGCCGCAAATGCGGCTACCTTATCGGGGGCCATTATATTGCCGGTCGCACGGTCGTCTTTCATTGCGCGGCCATTTGGCAATACCACTATCATAGGTGTTAGCTTGCCTTCTTTGTACAGGTTATCAAGGATAACTTGCGGAGTACCGCCGTTGAGCCATTCCTTCTCATCGCCTCCTATACCATGTAACAGGTACAGTACCGGGTATTTGACTTTTTTCGAGAAGCCCGGCGGCGTATAAACCAGGGCTTTGCGGGTACTGCCAACTGTTTTTGAATCATAGGTGATGGTGTCGATTTTCCCGTGAGGGATATCTGCCTGCGCAACATCGAAACCTGCCTGTGCCTGGTGGGCAATATCTTGCGCAAACACGCAAGTAGTAAACAGCAATGCTGCTATGGTGCAAAGCAACTGCTTAATTGGTAATGACTTCTTCATTTCGGTTTATAATTTTTGTGGTGGATGAATTTAGTTATGTTGTGGGGTTATCAACTGGTATTTCCCGCTCAGGTGCATCAGGCTAAAGAGATATAGCAGGCCATCGTAATACGGGTCGAAGTACCCATCGTCGTAAGGTTCCAGTTTGGCATTCCATAATGCGCGTACAAAATCGAGGCTCGCGGTATCCTTGCTCATAATAGATGCGGAAGCAGAAGTAGCTACCAGGCCGAGGGAGTGCCTCAGCTTTTCAACGCTGCCGGCCTTTAAAATAAAACCCGGGCGCGAACCGTCCAGGTTAAACTGGTCCTCAAAAGAATCGATGCCTTTGGAGCGCAGGAAATTTTGAAGACGTACGGCATACTGCTGTTGCCAGGCCTTGTCTTTACCGAACCATACGTAATCCATGGTGATGTTCATAGGTACCCGCCAGGAGTCGTACCTGAAGCCGGGCGGCATCCAGGGCGTTGGATGGGGTTTGCCGCTAAATTCTGTATAGTCGGAATTCAGCGCGGTTACCGAATCGCAGGCACGGTGGAGGAAAACGCGGGAAGTATCGGCACAATCCCTGTAAAATTGCTCATGCCCGTCTTTTGCGTACAAGGCCCATGCTTCATAAAAAGCAGGGAGATGGTACGATGGGTCGGTCCAGTTGTAATTACGGCCTTCCGGTACAAAGGTTATCTGTTTATGCTCGGTATTAATTAAGTTATAAATATTACCGGTACCATCCTTTTTCCACATAGCGTCCAATATGCGGCGTGCTTCGTGGTAATAGTCGATACCTGTATTATTCCCCCATTTGTTCGATGCGAATAAAAGGCTGGTGATGTAATACAATTCCCCGTCAGACGCGGAGCCTTCCGAATTACGTTTCATGGTACCTGTGTTTATACTCCAGGCAAAGTATGCCTCCCTTGGCCCATCCTGGTGCTGGAGGTACTTTTTAGACCATCGCCATATCCGGTCGAACACATCCTTCTTGTTCAACTGTACGGCTATCATCATTCCGTAGGAAAGGCCCTCTGTGCGGGCATCGTGGTTTTTAATATCGCTCACATAACCAAGCGTATCGCCCACTGTAAAAAAAACGCGGTTAGGGCCTTCAAATACGTCGTAATAAGCCTTGGCAACTTTCTTATCGATATCTGCCTGGCTGTAGCCCGCCTTGCGGAAAAGGTTGACATAAACGCCCTTTTTAACCGCAGCGCTATTTTTCTTATTTATCTGTTTTTTGTTTTGAGCGAAAACAGATGCAGGCATCAGCCCAATGAGTAACAATAAAACAATTACTTTCTTCATGTTATAGCTTCTATTTAGTTAGGAACCGGATACTTTTAACAAATGTTACCTTGGGCGTTCCGGCCGGGAATTTTATGAACAAATCATGTTGGCCGACGACCTTTCTTATGGCTTTGGTGAGTACGCTCCACTTACCCGGTGCCGTGGGTGTAAAGGGCACTTTTGCAAGCAGTGTGCCGCTTTGCAAATCATCCAGCCAAACCTCCAGGTAGCCTTTGGTCGCTGAATTGACTGTTAATGCAATTGCCGATGGAGATACTTCGCCCAGTTCTACGCCCGAAATCATGAACCATCCCCCAAGGGCAGATGTATTTGTGACGGCCTTACACCCTTGGATATCTGCTACTGACGCGCCGAAATAATTGCTATATCCCACGGCAGGCAGTGCAGACAATCCGTCTTTACAAATAAAGAAGTCGAAATCGGCTGGCTTTCCTTCGGCAAACAAGCCTACACTGGTGCCTACCCACGAATTATAATTGGGCTGCACCTTATCAAGGCCCTCAGCACTTATGGGCTGGCCAAGCTTAGTCCACTTTTTACCATCAGCACTGTAAAAGGCTGTTAGGAGATGCTGTTCGCGCTGCAGCTTTAACCATACTACATCCCCGGCCAAATTGGCAACGGAACGTGTTGCGCTATCTAAGCTGAACACGATTTTTTTTCCATTATCGTACCCGGAGTATAGCCGCGCGATAACTTTTTGATTGCCATTGGTTAAATACAGCCCTCCTTTGCTATTCGGCTCGAGCGCATTCAAAGAAACTTTTGTTACCGCAGTATAAAAGTGGTCGGTTTCCTTTTGCACCAAATGCGTGCGCACGGTATCCGGCGTAAGCCTTACCCAACCTTTTCTCGCGGTTAAAGAATACCTGCCGGATGCTTTTTTTGTTAAAAAATGCCACCAGGGCCCCAGTGTGTCCTTGTTGAAATAATCTGTCTTAACACTTCGCCACGGAATGCGTGATTTTGGCAAACTTGGGTTTACAATAGGTTGCGTTGTTGGTGCCATGCCCCAGGGGCGGTCACCTTCCCATAAAACCGGGAACAGCGATGTTTGGCGGCCCATGCCCGACCAATCATCTCCCTGGTATTTCTCGTAACTCTGCCCTATCGTCCACCAGGAGCCATCGGCAAGTTGAAATGGTGCCGCGATGTGGTTGGGCCGACGGAAGCCTGCTTTGGGATCGGTAACGGGCTTAAAAAACTCGCCGAGCCGTTCCCATTTGGTAGAATCTGCCGTTAACGCAGTGCCCCGCAATACATATTGCCCGCCCGATACGTCGCCGGCGGGAAAGTAGTAATAATAGCCATTACGTTTACTCATTACAGGGCCTTCTGCCCAGCTATATTGTAGCTTGGCGTTCACCCAGTCCATATTAATTACGGTATCGGCTAACTGGCCGTCTTTGCCGAGGGCTTGTATGCGGTTTACCTTCTGCCCGTCCTTTATCAGCATATAAGGCTTACCGTCATCGTCTACAAAAATTGAATTATCATAACCCAGATTACCTGTCTGGGGGTTAGATTTTACCTGAACCGGGGCCGACCAGGGGCTTGCCGGCGACGCGGCTTTACAAAACCATTGCCCCCCTGCGGAAAAATAAATCCAATAAGAGCCATAGAAATACGTAATAGCCCCCTGCCATATCCCGCCAGACGGCCGGTCGTTAACCCAGCCGGCCTTTGCTGCCGGCAAAACGCGCGCAATCACTTCCCAGTGCACCAAATCGGTAGAGTGATAAATAGGCAGGTACGGGTTAAAGTGAAATGTTGAGCCGCAATAATAAAAATCGTTGCCCACCTTAAGTAGCGTAGGATCAGGATGGTCTCCCGGCAAAACAGGATTGACATAGGTTTTAACCGATGAATAAAAAGATGAAGAATCTATAGCCGCGTTATGTTGCGCCAGCAATGCAGGGATGCCAATTATTTGCAAAATCATGCAGAAACAAACCGAGTACAGATACCTCATATCCAAAAGTTTAATATTAACAGTTAGGGCCAATAAAAAATTGCGCAAAACAGCACAGCCTGAACGCCGAATATTCTTTCAATCTATTACTGCATTATCAGAAATACTGCATAGCGCAAAAGCAGAACCGAGAAAATTACAAATAGCTGAACGGTTATAAATTAGCTTCGTAAGCCGGTTAAGATGACTTTGACCGCTTCAAAAGTATTTATACAGGGAAGGTTTGAATAACACTTTTTAACATGTTACTGCAAGAAATGTATAATCGACATTAAAATATAGAAATATCCGCCTGCCGTATTCCAAATAGCTTGATTAAATGACTAAACGCGCACAGTTGAAGCATCGGATAAAGCGTCTTCTTTAAATACCATTTTACGGTATTCTGAAGGGAGTACATCGAACTTGTTTTTAAACGACTTTGAAAAATAATGGGGCGTACCAAAACCCGCTTCATATGCAATTTGCGATACGGTCATGTCGCTCTTTAACAGTAAAAAAGCTGCCCGATCGAGCTTGTAGGACCTGATGAATTCCACAGGCGGCTGGCCGGTAAGTGCAAATATCTTATTGTAAAGCGCCCCTCTGCTCATGCCGAGATGTTCGCTTAGATCCACTATCGAGAACTTGGGGTTCGTAAGGTTTTTTTCGATATAGTTGATTGCATTACTCAGGAATTTCTCGCCGCTCGATTCTACTTCCACGCTCTCCGGAGTAACCTTAAGTTGTTTGCTATACGTATTTTTTAATATGCTATTTTGAGACAATAAGTTTTTGATCTTCAGGTTCAATATCTCGAAATTAAACGGCTTGGTAAGGTAATCGTTTGCGCCCGTTTCCAGCCCCAATAGCTGCTGCCTGTCGCCGGTAAGGGCAGTGAGCAAAATAACGGGGATTTGGCAGGTGCGCTTATCTGCCTTGATTTTACTGGTCAAGGTGATGCCATCCATATGGGGCATGCTTATATCACTTACAACCAGGTCCGGATGGAACGAAAGCACTTTCTCCCACCCTTCTTTGCCGTCTGCAGCTTCGTCTACCTTAAAGCTCCTTTTTAAATTATCTTTAATATAGCTTCGCAATTCGGCGTTATCTTCTATAATAAGTACCCGCAGCTTAGAGGTGGCATTGGCTTTAGTTTCTTCAATTGTTTCGTCGTCTTGCCCGTTAGCCATTGCCAATTCCTCCGCTGTGGCGACTGGCTCAGGCGCAGCGAGCTGATGATCAAACAATTTCAGATCAATCATTACTGTAAAAACAGTACCATTACCCGGTTTACTATCTACCAGTATCCTGCCGCCGTGCATTTCAGCGAATTCCTTAGCGATAGAAAGCCCTATACCGCTTCCTTGATTTAAGCTTCCCGACAGATTCTCCCCCTGGAAAAAACGGTTGAATATCTTAGTTAAATTCTCTTTTTCAATACCGATACCATTGTCAGTTACCTTTATCGCAAGGGAGGCTGTGGATTTCGCAACTTCTCGGGATATTTCCAATATTTCTACCCTTACTTTCCCTCCCGCTGGGGTAAACTTAAAGGCGTTTGAAAGCAAATTAAGTAGTATCCGTTCAATTTTATCTGCATCGAATTTTACAAACATAGGATGTTGTAATCCCTCGTAGTGAAGCTGTATGTCTTTTGATTCGGAAAGGTCATAAAACGAATCCACCACCTCTTTGATAAAGGACGATATCTCTCCATCGGCAAGATTCAGTTTCATTTCATGTTCTTCTATTTTCCTGAGATCCAGCATCTCATCCACCAGGTTGAGCAACCTGTGGCTATTGCGCTTAATAACGGCAAGCTGTTTGGTGGTTTGGCGATCATTATGATGGGCCAGCAATTTATCGGTTGGTGCGAGGATAAGCGAAATGGGTGTCCTGAATTCGTGGCTCAGATTGGTTACGAATTTTACTTTCATCATATCAACCCGGTGCATCTCCTCTGCCATTTTCCTTTCCTGCTCAACGGCCAATTTCATTTTTACCTTTTTAATGCCTAAATGCCTTATGAACAACAACGAGCCAAGGACAACTAAAAAATAGGTTATGTAAGCGTACCAGGTCATCCATACCGGGGCCAGTATGCTAACGTGTATGCTGGCCACTCCTTTGCTCCAAATACCATTGTTATTAGCGGCCTTCACCATAAAGGTGTACTCCCCCGGGTTTAAATTGGTGAAGTAGGCTGTAGTTGCCGGCCCAACGTAATTCCAATCGGTATTAAAGCCCACCAGTTTGTAAGCATAACTATTTTGCTCGGGGATGGTAAAATTAACGGCATTGTAACTTAAAGAGAAATCTTGCTTGTAACGGAGCGTGAGCTTGTTGGCAACGGAAATATCGGACGCTATAGGAGCATCCTTACCCGGCGTTACGACTTTATTATCAGCCTGCAGACCCGTTAAAAAAACGGGCGGCGGATTTCTATTGAATTTAACGTCTTTTGCGGGGTCGATATAGTTAAGGCCGCCACCGCCACCAAAAAACAACGAGCCATTTGAATGTTTTAAACCTGCCCCGTCAGAAAATGCGGCATTCTGCAACCCGTTATATTTTGAGTAATTGGTGATTTGCTTTAGGCCTGCGTTAAAATTTGATATCCCTTTATTGGTACTTACCCAGATATTGCCATGGCTATCTTCTAAAATTTTATGGATAACGCCGCTTGCGAGGCCATTAGCAGTGGAATATGACTTTAATTTACCGGTAGCTATGTTGTAGCAAAACAAGCCATCGCCGCTGGTACCTATCCACATATTGCCAAGGTGATCTTCTAATAAACTAAAAACCCTGTCAATAGCCATACCTGTATTGGCAAAGCTGAGTGATTTGAATTTTTGCGTTTTTGGGTTGAGTACCGCAATTCCGGTCCCAACCGAGCCGATCCAAATATTTCCCTCCCTGTCCTCTTCAATTGCCCTTATATATCCATTTAAAGGAAGGCTTTTTTGATCTAAGGACCCGAAAGTGCCCTCGTATTTGCTAAAGGTTCCGGTCGCGGGATCGTACTTGTTCAACCCGTTGCCGTTAGTACCCACCCACATTTGGCCTTTGCTATCGTATTTCAAACAAAATATTTCGTTACTGCTGATATCGCTGGCTCCGCTACCGGCCTTCAGTTGCTTGTAGCTGCCGTTATTGGTGTTATAAACAAACAGTCCGTTTTGGAAAGTACCGAGCCAAAGCTGCTCGTTACCATCGAGCGCCATACATAAAATTGGCAGGCCTGCCGAGTTTATTTTTTCTTTTGGCCTGATATCCACATGGCTGAACAATCGTGTTTTTGTATCAAAAACGTTAAGCCCGCCACCATCGGTTCCCACGTAAATTTTGTCTTGTTTGCCCTCTACAAGCGATGTTACCACCGGGTTGCTTAAGCTTTTGGCATCGTAGCCATTATTTTGTTTCAGATCGAATAAGGTAAGGCTCCTGTCGTATTTGTTCACGCCCCCCTCGTAGGTACCCAGCCAGTAAATACCACAAGGGTCCAGGTACAGGCAGCGGATAGATTTGCTGTTTATGCTAAACACCTCGCGGTCATCGTGCTTAAAGCGCTGAACTAAACCCGTGCGCATATCCATAATGTCCAGCCCGCCTTCTGTACCAATCCATAATTGGTTTGCATTTGCCGCGGCAATACTATATATCAGGTTGCCGCTTAAAGTCCTGTTGTCAGAAGGGCTGTAGTTGAAATTCTTACACGCTTTTAGGTCTGCTGAAAAACAGGTTACGCCCTTAAACGTGCCCACCCAAATCCTGCCGTCGGCAGATTGTGTCACCGTGTTGACCCTATCCGATCCGATACTGTTTACATTGTTTTTGTCGTGTGTAAAAGTTGTGAAACTTCCCGTAGCGGGGTTAAACAAGTGAAGCCCGGTTGACGTTCCTATCCACATTCTGTGCTGACGGTCTTCAAACAAACACATTATATTCTCCGGCGTCTGCTGGCCGCCGTGTCGTTCTGCGGGGAAAAACCTGCGGGTTGTTTTTGCCGCAGTATCCAATATAGTGATACCATCAATTTTGCCAAGCCATAACTTCCCGCTATAGTCGCCGCAAATTGTCCTGATGTATTGATTTGGATTGGTAACGCCGCCTTGCCTGCCCAGTCCCGGGTAGGAGGCAAACCGATCGTTCGCTTTGTCATAAAAATAAAGTCCGCCGCCTACGGTACCAACCCAGATCCTACCCTGCCGGTCTTTATACATAGAGGCAGCTTCGTTTGCCTGCACACTTGCCTGGCCTCCGTTATGAAAACCATAAACCTTTATGTCTTTGCCGTTATATCTGTCTACGCCTTCGGGTGTTGCAAACCACATGTACCCGTCATCATCTTTTAGTATTGCGTTTACGGTGTTTGATGATAGCCCATCGCGCGATGTTATTGCCGTAAATTTTATATCCTGAGCATGGGTACTCCCTGGGCAGGCAAATACAATAATCACTACAACACATAGCTGAAATAGCAGCAACGGGTTGGCCTTCCGGCTCGAAAACAGCTGAAAATAATGCATTTCTCTCTCAAATTTATCAGGCCTATGTATAAGCAGCAACATCAAAGTGCATGTGCAAGATGCCGTTTAAGCGTAACACAAAAAAGCTTTTGATGAAGCTGTTACCAAAACATCAATTAGGAAAACGAGTGGTTTATAATTGTTGAAATTACAATAATTTTATAAAAAATATAAATAAATCTCCGTAAGCCGAACCAGCAAAAAACAGTTCTAACTGGTGTGTAATTCATGCTATTTAACACAAGCATATACAAATGTACCTTACAATATACCTCTTGCATTAGGCACTACCTTATGTCGGCTGTTACGCTTTCGGCCGGTCATAAAGGGTCTGGCTAATTGCCTTCCGAATGCCCTGCACAAGCAACGATATCGCAAGTATTTCACAGGCTTAATGGCAGCATGCTAACTTTTCCGCACTCAAAATTTCACCCAGTCAATTTCAGCTGAATTGGCCCCCGTAAGTACAACAAACAAATCGCGCTTACCTGCAATTGCTTTCAACAGAGCTGATTTTATGGCCGTCCATTGGTTATTTTTAGTAATATTTATACGGGCAATCGGCTTTGCTTCCAGCTTATCCAGCCGTATTTCTATTACGCTTCCTACGGCAGACCTTGCCATGATGGATAGATTCTTCGATTTCTTATCAAAATGAACTGCGTTATAACGAACCCAGGCACCTTTTTGGCTTAAAACCGTTTTCCAGCCGTTGAACCGCTTTGCTGTATCAATAAAATCAACTGCGGCCCCCGTGCTGCTTATGTTAGAGTACCTGTCTATTTCTATCTTTTGTGTAGCAGAGGAAACCCCAATGCCCCGCAAAGTAGGGATCACTTTACGGATGGTTCCGTCTTCGTTAAAAAACAAGCTGTCGGCACGGATGGCCCTGGCCTTATCGAAATTGGGCGACAACTGGTTATCGTGGTAAAACAGGTACCATTGATCTTTAAACGAAACAATAGATTGATGATTTGTCCAACACCCGGAAGCCGACTCATCCATAATTACACCGGTGAATTTAAAAGGGCCCGTGGGGCTATCGCTTGTGGCGTATTCCAGGCGCTCTGTTTTATTCTCCACATGCGGATAGGTAAGGTAATAAATCCCCTTGCGTTCGAACAGGAAGGGCCCTTCCTTAAGCCCCTTATCCGGCAGATTGGCTATTATTTGCGGGGCGGAGTCCAGCTCAACCATGTTGTCTTTTAATTTAGCCACATATATATTACCCTGAGCCCAATACAAATAGGCCTGACCGCTTTTATCGATAAAAACATTCGGGTCGATGCCGTTCACACCTGCAATCGGATCGGGCAGCGGCGTAAACGGACCATAAGGCGTGTTTGACGTAGCTACGCCTATCTTAAAACCTCTGCTGTTTGCTTTTGCCGCCGGCGGGGCCGGAAAATAAAAGTAATATTTCCCGTTCCTGAATATACAATCCGGTGCCCACATGCTATAGGCCGTCGAATCTGCCCAGGGCACGGTTTTCTGGGAAAGGATTTTACCATGATCGGTCCAATCAACGAGGTTCGACGAGGAAAACACATGATAATCCTCCATGCAAAACCAAGCCAGGCGGCCGTGGCCGGGTGTAGCCAAAATATCATGCGATGGGTATATATATACTTTCCCTTCAAACACCCGTGCTGTAGGGTCGGCACTGTACTGATTTCTAATCAACGGGTTTTGCGCAGCAGCGTAACTGATCAAAACAGTTAATAAACTGAGCAGCAAACCGCTTTTCGTATAAAACTTCATCACTTATATTTTTATTGATCCTTGAATTTAATATACCCCTAATTGTTGCTCCGGCACGCCCTATTGAAACAATAAGGGTGCAAAATGATACAGGTTGTTGCGCCACACGGGCCAGATGTGGCCGCCGGGATATTCATAATAGGTATAGTTTATATTCAGCTCTTTAAATTTGGCGAGCATTAACTGGCAATTGTTATAGGCGATATCCTGCTTGCCGCCCATCGCTATCCAAAAAGCTTTTAGATTCTTATTAATCGTTGGCTGATTCTTTTTCATGAAGTCGTACTGCGCGCCGGCAATATCATTTTGCATGGGCAATATCCAGCCCGAACTGAATACGCCCAGGTAAGCGAACATGTCATTATTTTTGATGCCTGTGTATAAGGTGTTCAGGCCGCCCATAGAAAGGCCTGCAAGTGCCCTACTCCCAGGGTCAGTTTTTGTACGGTAGTTTTTTTCGATAAACGGGATAACCGATCCTTTTATCTCCTGCTCAACCGTAAGCAGGTAATCTTCAGAAAAACCGGAAGCACTGAAGTTAGCATCAGGCATTACCACCAACATGGGTTTTGCACGCTTATCGGCTATTAAATTATCCAATATCACATCTGTTTTACCCTGGTTTGCCCAGCCGCGTTCGTCCTCTCCGCCCCCATGCAGAATATAAAGTACAGGGAACTTTTCCTTTGTATTTGCATCGTAGCCAGGGGGCGTATAAATAAAGACCCGTCGCCAGGCCTTTGCCATTGCCGAGTAGTATTTGCGGATACGCATGTCGCCATGCGGCACGTCTCTGTCTTCATAGTAACCGCCTTGCGCAAAAGGAATTTCGATACCGCTGGCCATGCGCCCCATGCCATAAAAAGATTCACTCGCCGGGTCGGCAACGGCCACGCCATCAATTAACAAAGAATAATAATGAAAGCCTTCACTTATCGAGTCTGTGGTTGCAGTCCATACGCCGCTACTGTCTTTCTGCATATCGTACTTTTTGCCCAGATCCACTTGCAACTTCCAGGCATCTGGCGCTTTTACGCGGAATACCACCCGATGATCGGGCAATATCAAGGGGTACTTTGCCTGCCTGATATTTGTGCTTGCGGGTGTGCCGTTCTGCGCGCAGGCCGTATAGCCGGCCAAAACCAGTAAGCAAACGAAATAGAATATCTTCATGATTGTGGGTTTATGGTGTTGATGTAATTGTATGCGTGAAGTGGGTATTTGTGTTATTTATTTAATGTCTGCATCCATTTAAAAATGGGAGCTGTCCAGCTTTCGATGGGTTGGCCCAGTACAAACCCATGCCCTCCTTTAGGGAACAGGTGCAACTCTGCGGCGACTTTATGCAGCCTTAGTTTTTGGTAGAATACGATGCTATTATCAACGCTCACCAAATTATCGTCTCCTGCATGGGTGATATAAGTTGGTGGCGTATCATCAGCAACCTGCAATTCGTTCGAAAAGGCATCGACGGTTGCCCTGGATGGGGCTTTCCCCAGTAAATTGCGCCTGCTATCCAAATGGGTGAGGCTATCCTGCATGCTAATTACCGGGTAAACGAGGATCAGAAAATCCGGCCGGAGGCTTATATTTTCCGGATTTTTTATTAGCGCATGATGAAAATGCGTTGCCAGCGTGGCTGCTAAATGCCCGCCTGCCGAAAAACCCATTATCCCAATACGGTTAGGATCAATCCCCCATGTTTTCGCCCGCTGGCGTACAAATTTGATGGCTTGTTGGGCATCCTGAAGCGGGCCGATCGTTTTATCCACCATCACCGAATCATCGGGCAGCCGGTATTTGAGCACGAATGCCGTGGTACCGTTTTCGGCAAAAGCCCGCGCGGCCCTCACACCCTCCCCCTGATAAACCAATACTTTGTAACTCCCCCCGGGGCAAATAATAACAGCAGATCCGTTGGATTTCCCTTCTGCCGGCGAGAACATTTCAATTTCGGGTTTTGGCACGCTGTATATAAGGCCGGGGTTTAATTTCTGCGGCAATACCACCTGCCCATTCCTTGTGTTGGGGATGGTATCGGGGTAAATAGTCATTAAAGTTTGGGCTACAACCTTTATTGGTGCCATAGCGATGAGCAGGCACATCAATTTTGCCGACAGCAATCCTTTCAAATGATTTGATTTTGTAAAATACATGATGACTCTTTCATAACCCGGCAACCCTTTTAGCTGTAGCTTTAATGCCAGCTTAGCGGTTCGCCCCCTTACGGGCAATGGCCCGCCTTGTTTATTAGTAATTGGTTTACAGCGCTAAAATCCACAATGCATAAGCTTTCTGATAACAGTATTTGACACGTCTTTAACATAAATGTCAAGGCCTGCAAAATAGGCAACCAGCTTTAGCGCAGAATAATTAATTTAGTGGGATTAAATAACCTAAAGCCGGTTTTAACGGCGAAAATCATTTACAGTTTAAAACAACTGCCCTTAATCCTGACCCAATGCCCAAATTTATAATGACCAGTAACTATTTTAAATTAGCTACGGTATGTATTCTGCAATGCTGCAGCATTGCGGTTTTTGCACAACGCAAAAACATTTTATGGTACAACAAGCCCGCCGCCAACTGGAACGAAGCACTGCCAATTGGCAACGGGCACATCGGCGCAATGGTATTTGGCGATGCGCAGGTTGAACGCCTGCAGCTAAATGAATCGACAATTTGGGCCGGAGGCCCCAACAATAACATCGATTCGGCAGCAAGACCCTATATTGATGAAGTGCGCGCATTGCTGGCGCAAAAAAAATACGTGGAAGCCCAGTTGGTTGCGAATAAACAATTGGGCCCAAAAGGCAATAGTGGCATGCCTTACCAACTGGCGGGCAACTTGTATATCAATTTTCCGGGGCATCAAAATACAGTTGAATATAAAAGAGACCTTAACATCGAAAACGCTACCGCTTCGGTAACCTATGTTTATAATGGTGTAAAGTATAAGCGCGAATATTTCACGTCGTTTACCGATAACGTATTAATGGTTAGGCTTACTGCCGATAAACCTAAGATGATCACCTGCAACATTGCCTTTCAAAGTCCGCTAAGCACAAACAAAGAAGTTGTCAACGGCGACCTGATCCTCTCCGGCCTGAGCAGCGATCACGAAAATCAAAAAGGCAGGGTTAAGTTCAATGTCATCACCAGGGTAAAATTGGCCGCAGGCTCGCTTACTGCCGATACTTCGGGCATCAAGGTAATGCATGCGGATACTGCTATCATCTACCTATCAATCGCCACAAACTTTGTCAACTACCATGATATCAGCGCCAATCCGCTAAGTCGTGCGCGGGCAATCATCAATAAAGCTTACAAAAACAGCTATGCAACGTTACTTGCAAAGCACATTACTTTCTATCAAAAATATTATAACCGCGTTAAATTAAACTTGGGTACTACTGCGGCGGCGGAAGCGACAACTGATCTTCGAATAAAGAATTTCGCACAAGGAAACGACCCGCAACTAGCCGAGCTTTACTTTCAATTCGGGCGGTACCTGCTGATATCCTCCTCTCAACCCGGCTCACAACCTGCCAATCTGCAGGGTATTTGGAACGGCGATTTGAAAGGTGCCTGGGATAGTAAGTACACCATTAATATAAATACCGAAATGAACTACTGGCCGAGCGAGGTTACCCAATTACCGGAACTAAGCACGCCGCTGTTCAATATGATTAAAGATTTGGCTGTTACCGGCAAAGAAACTGCGCGGGTTATGTATGGCGCGCGTGGATGGTCTATGCACCACAATACCGATATATGGCGAATGACGGGGGTGGTCGACGGGGCATTTTGGGGGCTTTGGCCAACCGGAAATGCCTGGCTTTGCCAACACGTTTGGGAACACTATTTATATACCGGCGATAAGGATTTCCTTAAAAAATACTACCCGGTAATGAAGGATGCCGCTGTGTATTTTATCGACGTTTTGCAGGAAGACAAGGAGCACAACTGGCTGGTGGTATCGCCATCTGTTTCCCCGGAGCACGAATATATCAACGGTAAAACACAGGTATCGGTAACGGCAGGCGCAACTATGGATAACCAACTGGTTTATGGCTTGTTTACCCTGGTTGCAAACGCTGCTGCTGATTTAAAAGTTGACAAGGCTTTTCGCGATAGCGTATTAAGTTACCGGAAGAGGCTACCGCCAATGCAGGTTGGCCAGTATGGGCAATTGCAGGAATGGCTGGAAGATTTAGATTCACCTACCGATAATCACCGCCACGTATCGCACCTGTATGGGCTGTTCCCGGGCAGCCAGATTTCACCGTTCCGCAATCCTGCACTGTTTGCCGCGGCAAAAAATTCTATGCTGTATCGCGGCGACGTGTCCACGGGCTGGTCGATGGCCTGGAAAATTAACCTATGGGCACGGCTGCTCGATGGTAATCACGCTTACAAATTAATAACAGACCAAATTGCGCCTGTTACCGGCAGAGGTGGAGGCACCTACCCCAACCTGTTTGACGCACATCCACCCTTCCAGATTGATGGTAACTTCGGATGCACATCGGGCATAGCCGAAATGTTGCTGCAAAGCCATGATGGTTTTATTTACTTACTACCTGCTTTACCCGATGTATGGAAGAAAGGCAGTGTAAAAGGCCTGGTTGCCCGGGGCGGTTTTGTGGTGGATATGGACTGGGACCAAGGCAAACTAACGCGCCTGGTTGTTCATTCAAAAGTCGGTGGGAACTTACGCCTGCGGCTGAATCAACCGGCAACCGGCAGCCTGCTTAAAAAAGCGAGTGGCAAAAATTCAAATCCATTTTATAATATTACAACTATACCCGATCCTATAATCAAACCTTCGGGTAAAGACCTAAGCGTTAATTTGGCACCGAGCACACTTTACGATATTAAAACTGTAACAGGTAAAACCTACACGCTGATTGGGAAATGATCGGGCGATTTGCTGAACATTTGTATTTCCGGCTATTTTTAAAAATGGATAATTAACATGAAACTTTTAAACCTATTATCATCGGGCTTCTGGCCATAGCTTGTCTCCCGGGAGTCCTGTACAGCCAGAAGATTACGTTGCAGTCGCCAAATAAAAAAACTATTGGGCTGTTCAATCAGCAACACAGGCGAATGGTACCTGAAAGTGTTATATACCCAGGATGCAACAACAACAGAATCCATATCACGCATAGATTTAGGTCTCATCAGGCCCGATCAGGCGTTTTCCAAAGAGCTAACTTTGGTTAAAGCTAGCCGGTCACAGCGATGGTGACACGATTTTGACACCATTCACAAAATTACAAGTAGTTGATTTGCAATTATTTGAGAACGTTCACGGTGTTCACGCGCGCGCACGTGAACACCGTGAACATCGGCCAGGCACTTTGCAGGCTTTATAACACAACAAGAGGCTGTATTAAAATCAATTAACACAACCTCTTCCTTTTTTATACCTTATTCAGGAATCCTGAGAATGCCTATGAATTTGTTTGTTAAAAATCTACTACCGCGTAATAGGCTTTCTTGCGCTGCAAATGCTCGTCGAACAACAAAGGATAGGCTTTACGGATGGTGGGCCTGGTGCCGTCGCTGGCTGCGGCGCCCCCGGCAAGCCCGCCGTTCCTTGCATCGAGCCAGCTATGGCGGTCTGATACATTCCAGAAGGTTAAGTTGGTAATTACCTTCCGGTACGCCCTGAATATCCCGAAGATTTCTTTGTAGCGCTGTTCCTGCTGCCGGGCCAGGTCGGGCGTATAGCCCGAATCAACCGGCATGGTTGGCTGCGCACCGTTTACCATACTGGTATCACGTTTAAAGGGTTTTCGCACAGTAATGTCAAGCTCCGTAATCTGGATTTTTAATCCCAGGGATGCGTACCGTTCAATTGCCTTCCTTATCAGTTCTGGTGTGGGGTTATCCAGTTTCCAATGCCCCTGCAAACCTACTCCCGTTATGGGTATTTTTGCATCTATCAGGCTTTTCAGCAGCCGGTAAATCTTCTCCCGTTTGGGTTCTTCTTCGCTATTGTAGTCGTTATAGTAAAGCGCAACGGATGGGTCGGCTGCGTGGGCATATTCGAAAGCTTTGGGTATAAAATCTTCGCCGCATATCTTGTACCATAGCGAGTTACGCAAATAACTATCCGGCTTGTCGTCAATGGCCTCGTTTACCACATCCCAGGCATATATCCGGCCCTTGAAATGATTTACTACGGTTGTAATGTGGTCTTTTAAGCGCTGCAGCAACACCTCTTTGCTTACCTGTTTGCCCGTACTATCCTTAAACATCCATGCAGGTGCCTGCGCATGCCACAGCAAGTTGTGCCCCCTAACCTTTATGTTATGTTTTATGGCAAAATTCACAATAGAATCTGCATTACGCCAGTTGTAGGTATTTTCCCGGGGGTGAATTGGCCCCATCTTCATGTCGTTTTCTGCCGTAACGCTGTTAAATTCGCGGCTTATCAAATCTGCTTCGTCGCCCGATAGTGCCGCAATATTTACCGCTACTCCGATAGAAAAATATTTCTTGTAATAGTCTTTCAGCCCTTTCTCGTCGTTGTTATCCTGCTGCCGGCGAATTATTGCAGGGGCTTTGTGGTAAGGCTTATAAGACCAATTGATGCCTGCGACAAAACAAATTGCCAGGCAAATTACCAACGATACCTTTGTTGGCTTTGTACCGATTTTAGGATAGCTCATATATTTAATTAATGCTATTAAAACGACACCAATAAATACGGGTGTATTTATGACTAAGGTGGCCATTTTATCCTGAGCAGGATACAACATTTCGTTTTATATAGCCTCCAAATGTTCAGTCGCTATGTTCATAGCAGCTCCCGAGACACGGCCTATACCATTTTCCAATTACCCTTTTTTAACAGCTTCTTAGATCCGGGGCGGCTATACCCGAAGGTACACTAAAATAAAACGAGCTGCCGATACCTGCCTTACTTTCAAACCATCATCGCCGTAAACAGTTTCGGGCCCGGTAAGCTCCGCCCCTGTTACCAATACTTTCTTTTCTGCAGCCCGCTCTTTCAGCAGGATGACATTTTGTTCAATCACCTTTTGCACATCAAAACAAGTGGGATTAGCCTGGATGCCATCCATCTGGCTTTTTGCCCAATACAGCAGATTTTCGACCAAATGCGCGGTTATTGTAAGTGTACCAGATATTTTCTCAACCCAAAACTTACTTTCTTCTTCAGATAAATCATCGCCTTTTATCATATCCATCATATGGCTGATGGTATGGATCGGCCCCCGCAAATCGTGTCCTATAATTGAAAATAGCCTGTCTTTTACATGTACCAGTTCTTCCAGCTGCAGGTTTTGCGCCGATATGTCTTTATTTTGTGAGGCCAGTTGCTCGCTAAGCTTTCGTTTCTGTACATAATTTCTGAAGAGCACAAAAGCAAATATGAGTAATGAGATGGCCCCTGCGGTTAATAAATCACGCCGTATCCTTACCCGTTCCAGTTCTTTTTGCCCTATAACCTTATCTTTATTCAGCAAATCAATTTGTCGTTCCTTTTGCTCCAGTACATAGCCCGATTGTATATTCCGTATAACTTTTTCTTTTTCGTCAGTTTTCAGGCTGTCATTTAAGGCAATTTCAAGGTTGCGATAAAGCAGCGCTTTCTTATAACTGCCATTTTTTTGATTAGTTAAGTAAAGCACGTTGTAAGCCATTGAAATCAGTTCAACTATACCCGATTTTTTGCTTTCGGCCAGGCATTGTTGCGCGTAAAGCATACTTGCTTTATTGTTGCCCGTATAAAAGCTGGTAAGCGCCAGGCCGCCATGGCAATAAGCAACGCCTTCATCATCGCCGCTTTTTTGTGAAATAGCAAGCGATTTGTAAAAATAAACCTGTGCCAGCCGGTAATTCTTTTTGGCAACATAGTTTTCGCCAATGTTATACAATGCAACAGCCGTAATAAACGCGTTTTTTGTTCGTTCCGCGATGATCAGCGCCTGGTTATTATAAGCTATGGACGAGTCTGGCTGCCCTTTTTTCTTAAATATTTCGCCGAAGTTTATCAACAAGTTCATTGTACCCTGCTGTGTGGGGTCATTTTGTTTCAGGGCTATCCTGTAAGCTTGCCGGTTATAGTAAAGTGCTTTTTGATAATCAGCTATACTGATGTACATGCCACTGATATTACCATATTCATTGCCGCTCAACCCTTCCATCCCCAACTTTTCGCTGATGCGCAGGCACTCAAAATGACAAGCCAGGGCCTCGGGCCATTTCCCTTTGTAACCAAGGGCAACGCCTTTTACAAGGTATGCCAGTGCGATGCCTTTTTCGAAATGAATCTTTTGTGCAAGCACGAGCGATTTTTGCGCCATCAAAAGGGCACTGTCGGCATTTTTACCCCAATATTGCCTGGAAATAGAATAATAGATATTTACCCGGTCGGTATCGTGTTTGGCCGAATTGAGTTTTCCGGCAAGCACCTTTATTTGATCAGTCTGGGCCAGACAGTTGGGCACGCTCGCTATACTTAACACGCTACATATAATAACGCTACGCATATAAAAATACAGCTTATGCATAATACGTAAATTACCCATACAATAAAATTAATTGCACATGGCAATATAGAGTTAAGTGGGCATATTAATTAAAGTGCATATAAATAATATATAGTGTTTTCCTTTACAAAACTCCAAAAGAGTGTTTTGGCTAAAAAATGTATTGTTTCTGTTTTTTAAGCAGGTTGTGTTGATGAAATCACGAAAAAATAAGGGAGCGTATTTTACCCATAAAAGATGCGTTTTTAGGGGCTAAATAGGTGCCTGATAATTAGGCTTTGGAGAATATGGAATAACCCGATGGCTCCCGTATGCAAAAAAGAGGCCGTTCGTTACCGAACGGCCTCTTTATATTTCACATCGACAGTAAAATCATACTATCAACAAGGTTAATACCCGGGGTTTTGCGGCATTTTAGGCCCTTCTATAACCAAATCAATTTCGTTTTGCGGGATAGCCCTCAGCATAAACTCATCTTTTACGTACGGAGCGGCTTCGTTATTCCAGGCTTTCACCCTGGTGGTCAACGATCGGGTACGTACCAGATCGAGCCATCTCTGGCATTCTGCAAAGAACTCGCGGCTACGTTCGTCGAGTATAAAGTCGAGCGTAACATCACCGGGTTGAATAGTCATTGCTGCCACGGCGGCCAAATTCTGAGCCGACGTATTTGTTTTGCGATAAGCAGCCCGCTGCCTAACCACATTGATCAGGTTAGCTGCGTTGGTTAAATCGCCGAGTTTAAAAGCAGCCTCTGCGGCCAACAGATAAACATCAGAAAAACGCCAGATGACAACGGGCCTGGTTGAGGGGTCGTTGAAGTTGGCTGCGGCACGGCTTGGATCCATAAACTTCTTTACCGAAGGAAAGATGTTATTATTCCAGTATTTAGGTGGTATCACGATGCCTTTAAATGGCCTTGTTCCTACAAATTGCGGGGCACCCACTACATCGAAAGGCGGCATATAGATGCCGGTATCTAAGCCAGGTACCATGGTGTAAGAAATTCCGCGTTTATTATTTGCAGCGCCGGCTGTATTGGCTGTAGCTACGTTAGATATCCAAGCGGTATAGAAAGTGTTCTCGTAGCGGGAATCCACATCACGATTAACAAATGCCTGATCTAACACGTAGCGCTTGCCGGCATTGGCACCTGTTTTAACGGGGTCTGTGTTTGGCCTTGTCCTGGTGTATGGCCGGCCATATTGCACATCGCGTACCATTGCGCCTGCGCCGGTAGTAACCAAACCGCCCGAGGTGTTTTCATATGAATTTATACCACTTAAATTTGGGTAATTAAAATTGGTAAACCAGGGCAACAGATTGTACGGCCCCCCGCCTTGTGCCTGGCCAAGCGGGTAAATGCCGTACTTAGTGTCGATGTTATGATCGCTCACAAAAATGGTTTCCTTTCCGTTATCATTCGCAGGGTTAAACGCGTCGCCGTAATCTTGCCATAAATCCCAACCATAGGTTCCTTTATTGGTAATAAGGCCCGTAAGGAGCGTATATGCCTGCTGGAAATCTGGCTGGCTGTTGGTTAACCATCCTCTGGTAAGATATGCCTTTGCCAATAAAAACTGAGCAACCGGCTTGCATGCTGCCTTACCCGTAAAAGGCGCTGTTGGAACATTCGGCAAATCTGCTGCTGCGTCGGTCAAATCCTGTATAATTACCTTATAAACATCAGCAACAGGGGCCCTTGTATCTGCTTTTGTAGGCACCGTAATAAATTCGGTATGCAATGGCACATCGCCATATTTCTGCACTAATAAAAAATACCAAAATGCCCTTAAAAACTTAGCCTGGGCGAGATATTGCTTACGGGTTGCGGCATCCAAATCGATGCTCTGCCCATATTGCAATACGCCGTTCACAGTATTTATAGCCCGGTAAGCGTCACCAAAACCGGCACCACCTACGCTGGAATTTATGCCGTTATAGGTGTATAATTGTATGCCGCTTGCGCTACCGCCAGCCAAATGATCATCGGTACCGGCATCCATTTCGGCGGTAAAACCTTCGGTGCCATATGTAGCCTCGCGTATTGCTGCGTAGCCGCCGGCTATTCCGCCCAGCACGCCCGAAGGGGTGTTGAAAAAGGATGGAACTATGCTCGATTGCGGATGTTCCTCCAATATTTTCTTGCAGCCATTGCCTAAAAGTGCCGTAAAAATTAAAAAAGCACAAGCAAATTTTCTATTTGTTTTCATATCAGTATCTCTTTAATTTTAAAATTTAGCATTCACACCAATGGTAAACTGCCTGTAAGAAGGGTTGTTAAGGTTCACGCTTACAGCACGACCAGCTACAGCTGCGTTACCGCCGTTGTTATTTACCGAGCCGCCATATCCATTACCTTCCGGATCGAGCGCCAAATGATCTCTCACTATCGGCGAGTAAACGATGAACGGATTAGTTGCATTTGCGTAAACACGTAAATTGCTAAAACCTATTTTCTTGATCAACCCGGTTGGCAGCGTATATCCTAGATTGATACTACGGCATTTGATGAACGAACCATCATAATACCCCAGCGTTGAGCCAAACAATAAACGATCTGTGCTGGCATCAGGCGCAGGGAAATCATTGGTTGGGTTGGTAGTGGTCCAGTAATTGGTTTTGATTTGATTAACGCGGCCCTGGTTAAAGAAGGCGAAACCTGCAGCGCCGCCATCGGCGGTGAAATAGGGCAGCAATACCTTCATACCCATACGGGCATAAAAAATTGCAGAAAGGTCGAAGTTTTTGTAAGCAAAACGAGTAGTAAAGCCACCAACCCATTTTGGTTGGAAATTGCCTAAAACCTGGCGGTCATTGGCGTTAATTACGTTGTCGCCATTCACATCCTGTATCCTGATTTGACCCGGGAACTGAACAGGAGAAGTTTGTTTCGCCAGGGTCCCGTCGGTTTTGTCAGAAGTTTGCCATATACCTATCTTCTTCACGTCGTAAATAACGTTCAATGGCTGGCCCACAAACCACCCATTTCCCGGATCGCTCAACTGGCCCGGATTTGTTAATTGCGTAATTTTTTCTCTATTCATTGCAAAACTAAAGTCGGTGCTCCAGGTGAAGCCGCCTTTGGTTTGAACGTTTATAGTAGACAAGTTGATTTCTAAACCCTTACTTTCGGTTTTACCAAGGTTTTGGAAGGTACTGCCGGTACCGCTGCTTGGCGGCAGGCTAACTTGCAGGAGGATATCCTTGGTCTTCTGCTGATAAACATCAATATTGGCCGTTATACGGTTATTCAATATGGTGATATCTAAACCTATATCGGTTTGCGCTGTAGACTGCCAACTCAAATTAGGGTTTGGCAAACTGGTAACCGTATAGGCCAGTTGCCCCGAGCTGCCGAAATTATAAGCCGTTGAGGTTAAGCCTCCCAATGTGGCATATGCACCTACGTTACGATTGCCCGAGACACCGAAGCCCCCTCTCAGTTTTAAGTTATTGACAAAAGTGGCGTTCTTCATGAAGGCTTCGTTACTGATATTCCAACCCAGGCCAATAGCAGGGTAAGTAAACCACTGATGGCCAGGAGCCAGAGAAGATGCCCCGTCTCGCCTGCCTGTAATGGTTAAAAGGTAACGATCGTCGTAACTGTAAGCCAACCGCGCCATATACGATAAAAGCCCCTGCTCGCTAAAACTGCCGCCGCCGCTAATGGTTCCGCTTGCAAGGTTAAAGTTAGAGTTGCGTATATAATCTGTTGGCACACCAGTAGTGTTGAAATTGCTGTTCTTGTTATGATCTTTTGTTATCTCATAAAGTGCAGTAAAATCGATTCGATGTTTTTTAAACGCCTTATTGTAATAAAGCAAATTCTGGATATTGTAATTCCATTGCTCGTTATTGTTAAGGGCAGCGTTGTTTAGTGATGCGTTGCCGTTTATATAGGTTAAAGTGCCGTTGTAAGAGTTGCCATTTTCCTGTATAAAATTCAAACCAACATTTACCCGGTACCTAAGGCCCTCTAAAATATTCACTTCACCATAAAGGCTATTAAAAGTGGAGTAACGGCGGGTACGATCGTAAATTGAACTTGCCTTTGTAATAAGCGTATATGGGCTTACTGCAGCAGCATCAATACTTCCGATTTGAGGGAAAAGATTTACTGTACCGTCATCATTTTTGAGTGGGGCCAGCGGCGTAGTCCTAACCAAACCGCCAGGTACGCCACCGCCGCCCGGCAGTGCGGTAATACGGTAGGTATTTATACTGTTAAGCCCAATTTTAACGTGGCTGCTGATACGGTGATCTATTGTTGTGCGCACATCGGCACGATCAAAACGTTGATTAACGATGATACCATCCTGACGGTAGAAACCAGCCGCGATATTGAATTGGGTGGCATCGTTACCGCCCGAAACGGCTAATTGATGACTTTGAGTTGGCGCATTCCTGTAAATGAGTCCTTGCCAATCGGTGGACACCCCGGCGGTTAGTGCAGCCTGTTCGGCCGGTGTTATTGGGTATGCGCTGGTGCCCGGAGATGCCGTATTATAAGTCGCGGCATCAAGCTTCAACTGTGCGTAACCGGCACCATCATATACGTTATACTTCCCGAGCACGCTGGCTGTTGCGTAGTATGCATCGTAAGATATAACCGCTTTGCCGGCACGCCCTCTTTTGGTAGTAACCAGGATAACGCCGCCGGCACCACGCGAACCATAAATAGCAGTGGCTGATGCATCTTTCAATATATCTATGGATGCTATATCTTCCGGGGCAAAATCATTAATACTGCCGGGATAGGGTATCCCGTCTAAAACTACCAAAGGGCCGTCCTGACCATCGTTGTTGCCTGTAGTAATAGTTCGGTTACCACGGATACGGATTTGACCACCCGTTCCTGGTGTTGCGCCATTGCTTACTATATCAACGCCGGCTGTACGGCCTTTTAGTTGATCTATCAGGTTTGGTGCGGGTACTTCACTTAAGGTTTTTGCGGAAACCGATACCACCGCGCCGGTTACATCTTTCCTGCGTTGCGTGCCGTACCCAACCACGATAACTTCATTCAGGTTTTTGGAACTGGGTGTCAAGCGAACGGTGAGGCTAGTTTGAGTGCCTATTGCTATATCCTGATCTAAATACCCTATAAATTGTACGACCAGCGACTTCTCGTCATTAGACACTTCAATCGTAAATTTACCGTTTACGTCGGTAGAGGTAGTAACTTTTCCGGCTGGGGCCTTAATAGTCGCCCCGGGCAGTGGTTGATTATTTTCATCAAACACAATACCCGTTATTTTTTTGCTTTGTGCCAAAGCTGTGGCGCAAGTCAAAATACTGAAAAGCAGTAAGAGCGCCGCTTTGTTATAAATGTTTAGTATTGATTTTTTCATAATTTATTTACTAAGGATTTGATGATTAAAGCCGACAGATAGCATGGGAAGCAGACTTGCTAAGCATCGTTACCACCGTCATTTTCAAAATTCATTTTTGGGCTGCTTTAATCTTTCACATTAATATTGGTTAGTTACTTATCGAGGGCTTACATGTCCTTGACATTTTACCCTCTGCTTTTTATGTCGTGCTCATAGGCTCATAACTTAGGTTTGTTTATGCGTATAATTGGTTATCAGGTGTATAGTTAATGGAATCACCCTCTTTACAAATGCAATCGATTGCATTTGTGGACGTAAACAGAGAGGTTATAATTCTGTCAGAAAAAAATAATTGGTATTGGTTAAAAAATTGGTTGAAGCCCGGCGTTTTTCAACCTCGACTTTCTGCTAAGTTCTGTGGTTTCGGAGGATTGGTATATCACATATCGCAAAAATCATATTGCAAATGTGCAAAAGACGTGTTTATGCGAAGTTTGTTGGCTGGCGGAACAATATGTACCACTAATAAGGGTATAGTGGCGGGCCAAACTGTTTATTTGTGAAAGTGATTTGTGAAATAATGCTGTGAAATGCATTCCGTCGGTGGCCATGCAAATTCCACAACTGACATATGTAGTATAAAAATGGCGAAAACAGCTATTCGCGCATTTTATTAATCAGCAATTTTAATTGTTGAACATACAACCAGCCCTTGAGGCTCCTGCCTCTGTTTGGTTAGTCAATTGGTTAAGGGACAGCGCGAGGCTGTCCTTTTTTTATTTGGGCAGATCCGTACGGAATGGAGAAGCCGGTAAGCCCTCACGGTTGTACAAATTCGCACCCTCCGGATTATCTGACCAGGCATAACGTACATATAAGGGATGTTGGACAAGGGGCGACGATACGACAACCTTATCGCCCGCTATAGTAGCGCTAGCCCATACAAATTGCTTATCCTCCCCTGCTATTGCAAATTGAGAAAGCGGCTCTCCGTTGTTGGATACCAGGCCGGTTCCAATATCAGTGAAGGCAAGTGTGATTTTGTTATCATCAATAACAGCAGATTTAAAAGTGGGGCCGGATGCAACTATTTGCCGGTCGCCATATGCCAGCCTTTCTGCAGCGCGAGCTAGGCGTTCTCCAACGTCTTTCTTGTTTAGGGGATGAATATCATTCCACTCGCCGGCATCTATAGCAACTGCCAGTGCCGTGTTCGGCAAAGCAAGTGCCTTTAGCTGCGCTTCCCTTATCTCGGCCCAGGCACTTTCGGCCGGCGAATACTGCACTTCCCCAAAATTCGGCAACTGTACCATCAAAAAAGGCAAGGAGTCATCTTTCCAGGCACTACGCCAATTATTAATAAGTGCTGTTAAAAGTTCCCCGTAGTTTTTTGTCCCAACATTGGTTTCGCCCTGATACCAAAGGAAGCCTTTTACGGCATAGTTCACTGCCGGTGCTATCATGGCATTATACAGGCCGGTTGGCTCGTCCTGGGCCGAAAATGGCGCGCCACCTCTGCCTCCGTTCCTGCGCGGCTGATAGGCCAGGCCAACCTGGTAAAGCCAGTCGCCCCGCAAATCGATAACTGTAGTACCGTCTGTTAATTCATAGCGCTTATCGGGCACAAACCCGCCCTTTCCCATCGAATTGGTCACACGAACCGTAATTATATTTTTCCCGGCTTTTAACAAGCCTGCCGGTACCTCGTATCTGCGGGGTGGATACTGATAGGTGATTTTCCCCACCAATTGGCCGTTCACATAGGTTTCATCCGCATCAATTATGCGGCCAACGAAAAGCTTCGCTGCCTTACCCGCCATCTCAACAGGAACGTTTATTTCTTTCCTGAACCAAACGATGCCGTTCAGCCCCTTAACCCCCTGGTCGGCCCAATAGCCCGGCAGCCAGAACTTATGCCAGTTAGTGGGAATATAGCTCTGATCGTACCATTTAACGGCGCCGGAACTCCCCTTGTCCTCCCCCTGAATGGCCGGATCAAAGGGGATAGCCCGTTGTTTGGCCCGGGCTACGCCGGCCATAAACGAGGTATCCTTAAATTGTGCAAGCCGCTGGCCATAAGTGGCGATATCTTTTATGCCGCTTTCTCCTATCCATGCTTGTATAGGAGTACCGCCTACACTCGAATTAATGATGCCAATAGGTATATGGTACCGGCCATAAAGCTGCTTTGCAAAAAAATAGGCAACCGCACCTATTTCCAGTATGTTTTGCTTTGTAGTTGCCACCCAATGGCCGGGAGGGTAATCGCTGTGAATGTTTGCCACATCGGCGGTGGTAGCAACAAAAAAATACCTGATAAACGGATAATCAACATTAGCTATCTCTTCGGGATATTTCTCTTTCACACGCTCCATTTTTATGGTCATGTTAGATTGTCCCGAACAAAACCAAACGTCGCCTATAAGCACATCCTTTAACAAAATATGGTTGCTGCCATCTATCTGCATTTGATATGGCCCCCCTGCTTTCATTTTTGGAAGGGTTACGCTCCATTGGCCATCATCCCCTACAAGAGATTTGAACTTTTTTCCATTGAAAGCTATTTTTACCCGCTCACCGGGGCTTCCCCAGCCCCATATCTTAATATTGGTATTGCGCTGTAGTACCATGCCATCGCTAACGAGTTGCGGAAGCCTTAATGTTGCGTTGGCATACTGGCCGGTGTATAATATTACCACCATACCGATAAATACGGCAAAAAATGTTCTCATAAACCTATTGTATGTTTAGTAAACCGCATGGGTCGGAAATCAAAAACTAAAATTTAAAATCGAGTTTATATTGGCAATCGATTGTAAATTTAGCATCTATTTTGAAATCTCACATGATATTTTAGCAATAATTCATAAAGCCGTAAAATCTACTTTTATCGCTTCATCCTATACTTGCCGTTCGATAGCGCAAGCATTTATTCCGGATAACTCCATATCAAAAACAATCAAATACATTTCGAATTGATCATTTAAAACCAATTTCAGTATCCCCTCCTATCAAAGGGCCGGGTTTAAAACGCGATGGAGTATCAAGATTCAGATGGAAAACAAACGGCCACCAATAAATCATTCAATCGATTGTTATTTAAAATACTTTTATTGTATGTTTTCGTAAATAAATTGAGTGAGAATAATATATTTGTTATAACCAATTATCTTTTACTAACCCATTCTAAGATCGTACCTGTTGCAAAACAGATATCGTCGGGCAGGGCCAAACATATACTCATATACTATGATGTGGAATTTGATAAAACGCAACCTTGCGGTATGCCTGATTTTGATGAGTACCCCACTGATTGTTGTCGGCCAGAATAACCTGAACTTCACATCTATCACCGTGAAAGAAGGATTATCAGCAAACACCGTCACGGCTATTATTAAGGATCAGAATGGATTGATGTGGTTTGGCACAACTAATGGCTTAAGTAAATACGACGGTAATAATTTCACGGTTTACAGGCATCATCAGGGCGATAAAACCAGCCTCCCATCTAACGAGGTATTGTCGTTATTTGCCGATCATACCGGAAGGCTTTGGGTTGGTACCGCCTCCGGCGGACTTTGCTATTACGATACTAAATTCGACAGCTTTAAAACATATACCGGCGATGGCACCTGGAAAGAACTCCCTACCATATCTGCCAGAACGATATTGGAAGATCATAGCGGCAACCTGTGGGTTGGAACTTATGGCGATTTACGTATTATAAATCTCAAAACAGGCCACCCTACCCGTTTGCCGATTACCTATCCAAAAACAACCGAAGCAGGAAGCTTTGTTGCTATCTCCTTGTTTGAAGACAGTAACCAAAACATGTGGGTAGGTACCAATAATGGCGCCTATTTTTATAACCACACCACCCGCAAAATAAGCAGGTATGCACACAACACAGCAGATGCAACAAGCCTGAGTAATAATGTCATCAAATCGATAACGGAAGACGCGAAGGGGAACATTTGGCTGGGCACTTTTGATGGCCTTAACAAACAAGTATCTCCCGGGAAATTCACCGTATATAAATGTATTAAGGGGGCTACTAATTCGCTAAGCAACAATGCGGTGTTCGCCTTAACCGCAACCAAAGACGGTGACCTTTGGATAGGTACCGAGGACGGCGTAACGGTACTGAATTTATCAACCCGGGAGTTTAAGCAGCTGCGGCCGGATTCGCGCAATATGTTCAGCTTAAAAAGCAAATCTATCAGGAGTATATTTATAGATCCGGACGGCATTTACTGGATAGGCACTTTTGGTGGTGGTGTAAGTAAATATAACAAGCATTTGGCACTTTTCAACCTCAAGCAAAGCAACCCTTTCGACCCAAGAGGCCTGACAGCACCTTTCGTAACTGCTTTTGCCGAATATCAGCCCGGAAAAATCTTCGTAAGCACAGATGGTGGCGGACTGGAACTTTTTGACCGCGCCACCGGGCTGTTTACACCTTATAAGCTAACAAGCAGGCTCGACGGATCGGTAAAGCCGACAATTCTGTCACTCCATATGGACCGAAACGGGAAGCTATGGGCCGGCACTTACCATCATGGCGTTTTTTGTATCGATCCGCAAAGCGGAACATTTAAGCAATTTACCTCTAACGCCGGCCTTAAGGGGCTCAGTTCTAATGACGTCACTGCGATTATTGAAGACAAAAATGGCAGATTGTGGTTCGGCACTATTGGCCATGGGATCGACGTATATGATAAAACCACCAACGCGTTCTCTAATTTGAACCGACGGGCGAGTGCCGGTTTTCCTCACGATTTGCCGCTGAACGATTTTATACAGTCGTTAACCATGGCACCCAATGGTAATATATGGATAGGCTCTGCCGGTACAGGCATTGCCGTTTACAGCCCCGCCCATGGCAGCCTTACCCATTACACAAAAGCCAACAACGGATTAGCCGATGACGTAATCTCGGCTACCCTGATCGCTAAAGATGGCACCCTATGGGTAGGCACCAATGATGGCGTCAGCTTTTTCAACGCAAAAACCAACCGCTTCCATTCGTTTAAAGAGCCCGAAGGATTGACCAATGGCTTTATTAAAAGCATTGTTGAAGATAACGCAGGCATGCTTTGGTTCAGTACCGACAGGGGGATCGTCTCCTTCGATCGCGCCAAAAGTACCTTCAGGAATTTCACAGCGGAAAACGGCATTCAACAAGGTGCATTCTTAATTGGTTCCGCCATAAAAGCCAGTAGCGGCGAGTTGTTTTTTGGAGGAGAAGATGGCTTTAATTACTTCAATCCCGAAAAACTCCCACCATCGTCTGTGCCCGGCAAAGTGATATTCAGCGGGCTTAAGGTAAATAATCTACCCATAGCGCCTTCAGCAAACTCCCCTATCAACCAGCAGTTGAGTGATGCCAAAGAAATTATACTTAAATATGGCGAAAACTTCTCCATCAACTATGTAGCGGTCGACTATACCTCACCCAGGCAGAACCTTTATGCTTACAGGCTTTCGGGATTCGACAAAGGCTGGAACTATGTTAACAAAGCCCGGACTGCAAACTATACTAATCTCGACCCAGGGAACTATGTATTCCAGGTGATGTCGAGCAAGAACGAAAACGGTTGGAATAATACGCCAAGCCAAATAAATATAGTGGTATTGCCGCCATTTTGGCGTACTATATACGCATACCTGTTTTATCTGCTGGCTGCGACGGCAATTTTATTGCTAATCCGCAGGCAAGGTATCCGGAAATTGCGGAACGAGTTTGAAGTAGCGCAGGAAAAATCAAGGGCAAAGGAATTAATTGAACGGGAACGCCTCGAGGCGGAACGATTGCATGAACTCGATCGTGTTAAAATCAAAATACTCACCGACCTGAGCCACGAGTTCAGGACGCCCATTTCACTTATCCTGGCCCCGGTAGACAGATTAATGAACCGGGGATTTGAGGCGGAAGATTTTGGTCATTTAAAGATGATCAACCGGAATGCCAAACGGTTGCTTAACCTGGTTAACGAATTGCTGGATTTTCGTAAAATGGAGGAGCAGGAGCTACAACTGAATTTGGTGCCCGGCGATATTGTCAGCTTTATTGTAGAGTGTACCGAATCGTTTCGCGACATAGCCGAAAACAAGCATATAATGCTTAAAATAGATAGCAATCAAAAATCATGGGCTACGCAGCTCGATTGCGACAAAATGGAGCGCGTAATATTTAATCTGCTATCCAATGCGTTTAAGTTTACGCCCGGCGGAGGCTGCGTAACCATTGGCATAAACATTTCCGGCGTAGATACCACGCAGCCGGTATTGAATTTAACCGTTTCGGACACCGGCATCGGCATAGCTGAAAATGATACCACTAAAATATTCGATCGCTTTTATCAGTCGGTCCGAAAAGGTTCAATAATGAACCAGGGGTCGGGTATTGGCCTCGCTATCACAAAAGAATTTATAGAGCTGCACGGGGGCAATATCTGCGCCAAGAGCGCCGGCGGCAAAGGCAGCGACTTCATTATCACGCTACCCCTGCTACCGGCCCTTTCTGTGGCAGATGAACCGGAAACAAACTTACCGCAATCGTCCATCCTGGGCAGCGAAGCCCTTGAATTTTCGCATGCAGATAACGAGGCCGAACGAAGCACTAATATGGCGACCGTGCTGTTAGTGGAAGACAACGATGAATTCCGTTATTACCTTGCTCAGCACTTAAAGCAATATTTCCACATTTTAGAAGCGCCCGATGGCAAACAGGGCTGGCAAAAAGCATTGAGCCTTCACCCGGATCTGGTGGTAAGCGACGTTGGCATGCCCCATGTAAATGGCATTGAGCTGAGCCAGAAAATAAAATCAGATAAACGCACCTGCCATATACCGGTTATATTGCTTACCGCAATGGCAAAGGAGAAAGAACAATTGGACGGGCTACGCTCCGGGGCGAACGACTACCTCACCAAACCGTTCAACTTCCAAATTTTGTACACCAAAATTTGCAACCTGCTTATCATGAGCAGCAGCCTGAAAGAAACATACTCCAAACACATCCAATTCAAAGTCAATCAAATCGAATCAGAATCGGCCGATGTAAAGTTGATGAATAAAGTGATGGAATGTATTGAAAACGGCCTGAACGACCCGGAACTGTCTGTTGAGAAACTAAGCAAACATGTGGGCATGAGCAGGGGATCGTTGTACTATAAATTGCTGGAACTCTCAGGATGTACACCAGTAGAATATATCCGCCAGGTGAAATTAGAAAAGGCAGCGGCGCTGTTGGAAACGAGCGACTATAACGTAGCCCAGATAGCCTACATGACGGGTTTCGGAACGCCAAGCTATTTCTCCAGGACGTTTAAAAGCAAGTTCGGCATCCTTCCCTCAGAATACCAAACGAATAAAAGGGTGCAACGCCCTAAAACTTCATCTTCTTTTGCGATGAATGAATGAGGGATTTTGGCATACGCCGAAGTTGAGAGATTTGAGAAGTGAGATATGAGATTTGAGATTTGAGACAGGAAACCAGCGTCGAAGCTAATCTCATATCTCAAATCTCACGTCTCATATCTATATTACAAAAGCGCTTTCGCTTTCTTCACTACATTATCTACCGTAAAGCCGAAGTGTTTGTACAGGTCTTCTGCCGGGGCCGATTCGCCGAAGGTGGTCATGCACAGCGTGTCGCCTTCGTCGGTAGTGTATTTGTGCCAGCCCATTGGGGATGCCATTTCTACAGCTAAACGTTTGCGACTTGCTTTAGGCAATACCGATTCTTTGTAAGCTGCATCCTGCGCTTCGAATAACTCCCATGATGGCATGCTTACCACGCGGGTTGAGATGCCTTCTGCTTCCAGTTTGGCTTGCGCATCCATAATCAACGCTACTTCAGAACCGGTTGCCAACAGTATCAGGTCAATGCCTTTGCTGGCTTCTGATAATACGTATGCGCCTTTTTCTACACCTGATGCTTTGCCATACTTATCCTGATCCAGGATAGGTAATCCCTGGCGGGTGAATATCAATACAGTCGGGCCGCCTTTTTTCTCTATGGCTACCTTCCAGGCGAATGAACTTTCGTTGGCATCTGCAGGGCGGATAACGGTAACATTAGGGATAGCGCGCAATGTTGCCAAATGTTCTATTGGCTGGTGGGTAGTGCCATCCTCGCCAAGGCCGATACTATCGTGGGTGTAAACGAATATCGGACTGATCTTCATAATGGCTGCCAAACGTATCGGCGGGCGCATATAATCTGCAAATTGCAGGAAGGTAGCGCCGAATGGCAGCACGCCTTTTGTAAGCGACATACCGTTAAGGGCCGAACCCATGGCATGCTCGCGGATACCGAAGTGGAAGTTGCGGCCTGCGCGGTTCTCTGAGGTGAATGAATCGTATTCTTTCAGGTTAGTTTCGGTAGATGGGGCTAAATCTGCTGCGCCGCCAATTAAGTTTGGCAGGCCTGCAGCGATAGCATTCAGCACTTTGCCCGATGCCTGGCGGGTAGCCATCTTAGGGTCGGATGCTTTGAATACGGGCAGTTTATCGGCCCAGCCTGCAGGCAGCTCGCCAGATGCTGCGGTTTCGTATTCGGCGGCCAGTTCGGGGAATTTCGCTTTGTATTTAGCAAACAGTTCATTCCATTTGGCTTCGGTTTTTTCGCCCCTTGCGCCTTTGGCATGGTAGTATTCCAACACTTCGGCTGGAACATTGAATGATTTCTCCGGATCGAAACCGAAGAATTCTTTTACCAGCTTTATCTCATCGGCACCCAGTGGCGAACCGTGCGAGCCTGCAGTACCAGATTTATTAGGGCTACCGTAAGCGATCAGCGAACGTACGCGGATCAGCGATGGTTTTTGAGACTCGGATTTTGCGTTGATCAAAGCCAGCTCTAAAGCATGGGTATCGTTCACATCCGCAATTTCCTGTACATGCCAGCCGTAAGAGCGGAAGCGTGCGCTTACATCTTCGTTGAAGGCGATATCGGTGCTGCCTTCTATCGAGATGTGGTTATCATCATATAAATAGATCAGGTTGCCCAACTGTAGGTGACCAGCTAAAGAAGCAGCTTCTGAGGTTACGCCTTCCATCATATCGCCATCGCTTACGATAGCATAAACATTATAGTTGAAGAGGTCGAAACCCGGCTTGTTGTAACGGGCTGCTAAGTGTTTTTGCGCGATGGCAAAACCTACGCCGTTGGCGAAACCCTGGCCAAGTGGGCCGGTAGTAACATCTACGCCGGGTGCCAAACCATATTCGGGGTGACCGGCGGTTTTGCTGTTCATCTGGCGGAAAGCCTTGATGTCGTCTAAACTCAAATCGTAACCTGTTAAGTACAGGAAATTATATTGCAATATACAAGCATGGCCTGCAGAAAGGATAAACCTGTCGCGGTTGGCGAAATCGGGGTTCTTGGGGTTATAGTTTAAAAACTTGGTCCACAATACGTGGCCCATTGGTGCCAGTGCCATTGCGGTGCCGGGGTGGCCTGAGTTTGCTTTTTGTACGGCATCTGCAGAAAGTATCCTTACGGTATCTATTGCTAATGTCTCGAGTGCTTGATTTGGTTTTTCCATTATTGTATTAAAATTCATCTATTTTATAAAAGGGTCAATCAGTTTTATTGAACCGTCGGCCTCATGTTCAAGTGTGGTTACTTTTACGTTCCTTAAATGTGTCTTGCCGGATATTTCAGTATCGTGGTAAAAAATGTACCATTTGCCTTTAACTTCTATGATAGAGTGGTGCGTGGTCCATCCTTGTACAGGCTTCATAAATACACCTTTGTAGGTAAACGGCCCAACCGGGCTATCGCCAATGGCATAGCAAAGCAGGTGCGTGTCGCCGGTAGAATAGGTAAAGTAGTACTTGCCGTTATATTTATGCATCCACGATCCCTCAAAAAACCTCCGGTTGTGGTCTTTACCTAACAAAGGCTTGCCAAGGCTATCGAGGATAACGACATCTTTTACATCCCCATCAAACTCCGTCATATTCCCTTTAAGTTTGGCTACCCTGCAGCTTATTGCCGGTTTATCATCTTGCTGCAAATCGGTTTTAGAGCCATTGCTTTCGTATTTACCTGTGGCCCAGCGCTGCAGCTGCCCACCCCAAATACCGCCGAAATACATATATGAAGTACCATCTGTATCCGTAAAAACGGCAGGGTCTATACTGAAACTGCCGGCTATGGGCTCGGGCATTGCTTTAAATGGGCCTTGAGGTTGCTTTGAAGTAGCCACCCCGATTTTAAAGACATCCTGCTTGTCCTTCACCGGGAAATATAGGTAGTAAGTACCGTCTTTATACGCCGCATCCGGTGCCCAAAGCTGCCGGCCGGCCCATGGTATATCTTTAATATCTAATCCTACGCCTTCATCAGTAACCTTGCCGCCGATACTATCCATCGACAAGATGTGGTAATCTTTCATGGCGAAGTGATCGCCGTTATCGTTTTCTTTTATCCCTGCATCAATATCATGCGAAGGATAAATATAAATTTTCCCGTTAAACACGTGCGCAGACGGATCCGCAGTGTATATGCTACTAATAAGCGGTTCGGTAAGGAATTTCACTTTCGTAGTATCGGTAGCTGCGGTACTTGCTTTCTGCTCCGGTGAATGGCACGCTAAGAGCGAACATAAAACAATTGGCAGCATTAAAAACGGCTTTGCTTTGGTTGATAATTGGTTCATGACTTTATAATTTATAGCTTGGTTTAATTATTATTGATTTCCGCCGATACCGGGTGCGAGCAAAAACTTCCTGTCCCTATAAAAGTTCAAGGGTTTATCCGGCTTTGGGTATCCGGCTGGTATTGGCCTTTTGGAAAATGTTTGGAAGTATAACACGCAGGAATTGCGCCAGGAAGTAGCTTCATCGTATTGGATAGCTAACAACTGCTTAACCGATTCATAGCGTTCCTTATCTACATAGCCCCCCATTTTACCCCAGGTGAGCTCCATTTGCTTAACAGCATCTGCCCCCAGGTAATAACGATGCACCAATTCGTCCCACAAAGTAGCCCCCGAACGCATCTTATAGTCCCATTTTACATGATGGAACCATAACAGATATTCATCCGGACAAGTAGCCAGGTTTTCAAAAAGCTCCCTTACCTGCGGTTGATATTGTGCTACCGCGTTACTGCCTGTACTGCTGCGGTTGAAACCAATACCTGCCGAATCTGCCTTGTGGTAATAAGTAGCGTTCCAATCTGCACGCCCTGCGTTATCCACCCATGGCCCTGGGCCATAATGCGTGTTGACACCCATGATGTGGTGAAGTCCGAGCGGCGTCATATAGTTTACCGCTGTCTCCCTCGATTGCAGCATTATCGTTTTCATCGGCGAAATAAACGCCGGGTTATTCGTAAAAGTCATCCTCAACCAATCGGACGCTACATCGGCCGATGATAAATCCGGGTTCCAGGCAAGCCTGCCAAAGGCGTACCAGTTTGCCTGGGCAAAAGGATGCCCACACCAATTGATGTCTGAGCCTATATTAGCCACGCCTGCCATCCCGGTGATGAGTTTTGCATTATACTTTCCCCTAATTACCTTAGCCACTGTAGAGCCTTTCCCCATTGCATAGGTATCAGATTCCAAACATTCTTTAAACAGCGGCGCTTCGTAAACCAGGTTGGTAGAAAACCCCAGGTATTCTTGCGTCAACTGAAACTCCATCATCAGCGGGGTATTGGGCATAGCGCCAAATAAGGGGTGGAACGGCTCGCGGGGCTGAAAATCTATCGGTCCGTTCTTCACCTGTATAATTACATTTTTTTTGAACTGCCCGTCGAGCGGCTTAAACTCGTTATAAGCCTGTTTCGCCCGATCATCAGGCACATTGTTGTCATACACAAATGCACGCCACATTACAATCCCATTGTGGGGCAGCAATGCATCAGCAAGCATGTTAGCACCATCCGCATGGCTGCGCCCGTATGCTTGTGGGCCGGGCTGCCCTTCTGAATTAGCCTTCACCAGGAAGCCGCCAAAATCGGGGATGCTGCGGTATATTTCGTCCGCCTTATCTTTCCACCATTGAATTACCTGCGCATTGAGCGGATCGGCGGTTTTAAGCCCGCCTATATCAATCGGGCTGCTAAATTTAACCGACAAATACACTTTTATGCCATAGGGCCTGAAGGTGTTTGCCAGTGCTTTTACCTTTTCTAAGTATTCCGGTGTCAGCATCAGCGCGTTGGCGTTTACATTATTCACTACCGAGCCATTTATCCCAACCGAAGCGCTGGCCCGGGCGTAGTCGATATAGCGCTGGTCGATATAGCCTGGCAGCTTATGCCAGTTCCAAATAGATGCCCCTGCATAGCCGCGTTCTACGGTGCGGTTAAGGTTGTCCCAATGATCAAGCACCCGGTACATGATACGCGGGTACTCCAATATGTTTAAAGCATCAATGCTTTGCTGCGTTTGCAGCAATTTTAGAAAGCCAAAAACGCCGTGCAAAACCCCAACATCGGTTTGAGCCGTAATAACGATACACTTTTTACTGTTGATGATTACTGTTTTGATAAGATACCCTTCGCTGCCGGTTTTATCCAGTTCGCTCGCGGAACAAACGCTTTCGGGCAGTTTTAATGATGAGGCAATACCCACAAGCAACGCGGGATATTCTATTTTTTCACTAATTTGAGGCTTAAGAGCAAGGGTACCTTTTAGCCCGGTTAGCAGTTCCTCGCGAGCGGCGTTAAGCGAAGGTGTAGCGCCTGTAAATTTCACATGAGCCAGCTGAGCTTTATATTGAGCGGCCAGTTTTTTATCGGCCACGGCGTTATAGCTAAGCCAAAGTTTATATCCATCGTCTGCATAACCATTGCCGGCAATGTGCAAAATTGCGAATAATAGCACCAATCGCTTAATCAGCAGGTTCTTTGTCATCATTTAAATACTGGGTGCCCGCAGGCGTCTATACGCAGATAAAAAAATTAATGGAAATATTCTTTCCGATAGTCTATTCCGAATAATTGATTTAAAAAGAGCAATGATTGCTTTACGCCCATTTCCAGGCCCCGCAATTCTGCCAATCCCTTTAATCGCCCAATTATTGAATACCCTGGATAAGTGTTGTAATTAAAGTCGTCCAGTATTTTATGTCCATGATCCGGCCGCATGGGTATTTCAACATCATATCGTCCGGCCTCCTGGCGCCTGCCCTGTTCTGTTACCACTGCTTTCATCACCTCAAACATATCCGTACTGCCCCCCAAATGGTCAGCTTCGTAAAAACTTCCGTCTGCTTCGCGCTGCACATTCCGTAAATGCAGAAAATGTATGTGACTTCCTAAACGCTTTATAATGCCCGGAATATCATTATCCTCACGTGCACCAAGCGAGCCGGTGCAAAGGGTGATGCCATTATTGGCCGAAGGATACGCGTCAATTACGTCTTTCAGGTCTTTTTCAGTAGATACCACTCTCGGCAAGCCCAATATCGGGAACGGTGGATCGTCGGGATGGATACACATTTTTATGCCGTATTCTTCCGCATAAGGTATAATGGCGCGTAAAAAATAAGCCAGGTTCTCTTTCAGCTTCGTGGCATCAACATCGCTGAATCTTTTCAAGTGCTCCTTAAATTCCTCAATGGTAAACACCTCGTCGGTTCCGGGCAAACCCGCCAATATGGTATTCGTTAGCTGGCTTATCTCATTGCTTGTTAACTTGTCCAGGTAACGCTTTGCGGCCAGTTGCTGATCGGCATTGAATTCGGCATATGCTCCCTCCCGTTCCAGAATATAAAGGTCGAATGCTGCCAGCGCATCTGCTTCATACCTTAAAGCAGATGCGTTATTGGCCAACCGGTAATCGAGATGGGTGCGTGTCCAATCGAGCACCGGCATGAAGTTATAGCACACCGTATCAATGCCGGCATTACTGAGATTGGCCAGCGTTTGCCGATAGTTGTCAATATACCAATCGCGTCCGGATGCACCTGTTTTGATCGACTCGTGTATATTTACACTTTCAACAACGGTCCAATCAAAACCGGCTGTCTCAATAATGGTTTGGTGGGCACGTATTTCATCCATACCCCAAACCACGCCACAGGGAATGTGATGCAGGGCCGAAACAATGCCGGTTGCGCCAGTTTGCCTGATGGCCTGTAACGTTACCGGGTCATTAGGGCCGAACCAGCGGAATGTTTGTTTTAGATTTGGTATCATATCTTTCAAAATAAGGGGTGTATATAGCGCCGTTCAATTTTCAGCCGCGCGAAGCCGATGCATTATCAGGCCGCTTCATTACCAAAATATTGTATATAAGGCCACCAGTATGCCGCAAACCAGCATGGCACCAACCGCGAAAGCGTTCGATGTTTTGAACATTTTGGCATCTATCTCCAGGCCGTTGGTTTCTTTGCCTTTGGCTGCATCTATCAAACTGATGATAACCATACCTGCCACGCAAATGGCGAATACGAAGCCCATCCTGTCCAGGAATGGTATCTCGTACAGGCCGCTTTCAGCATTTTTATAAGAGAAGCCGCTTGCTGCAAGTGAGGTCAAATCGACCATCTTGGGCAGGAATTTGAACAATACCGAGAACGCGAAGCCGCCGATAGTGGCAAACAATGCCGCATTGGATGATGCTTTCTTCCAGAAGAAGCCCAGGATAAACATGGCGAAGATACCCGGCGATACGAAGCCGGTGTACTCCTGTATGAACTGGAAGCCGCCTTTTTTGTCGATGCCCAGGAAGGGCGATATCGCTACGCCCAGTATCATGGCTACCACTACGGTAATCTTGCCTACTACCACCAACTGATGGTCGGTAGCGTCCTTGCGGATCTTCTTCTTGTAAATATCCAACGTAAAGATGGTGGCGATGCTATTGGCCTTGCCGGCCAGCGAAGCTACTACTGCGGCCGTTAAAGCTGCGAAAGCCAAACCTTTTACGCCCGTAGGCAGCAGGTTCAACAATACCGGGTAGGCATTATCGTGGTTGGCGGTTATGCTGCCCGTCATATCTGCATTGAATACGTTCTCTTTATAAAGGATATAGGCCGCGATGCCTGGCAATACCACAATCAGCGGCATCAGCAGTTTCAGGAAAGCAGCGAACAGGATACCGCTACGTGCTGTATTGAGGTTAGCACCCAGGGCTCTTTGCGTAATGTACTGGTTACAGCCCCAGTAGTTGAGGTTCACTATCCACATACCACCTATCAGCACCGTCAAGCCGGGGAGGTCGCCATAGCTTTTGTTGTCTTTCTTCAATATCATCTGGAAGTGGTCGTTGGCGTGGCTGTACATATCCGACATGCCGTTCAGCAAGCCCGGGTGGCCATAGTACTCGCCTACTTTTGTAACGGCAATATAGGTGGTTACTAAACCGCCCAATATCAGGAAAAACACCTGGATAACGTCGGTATAGCCTATTACCTTCATGCCGCCCAGCGTAATGATGATGGCGAAAATGGCCAAACCGGCTATGCATAATTTGAAATCGATGCCGGAGATGCCGTTGATGGCGATTGCGCCGAGGTACAGTATCGAGGTTAGGTTAACGATTACGTACAGCAGCAGCCAGAACACTGCCATAATCATGGCAACAGTGCTGTTGTAACGCTGGTGCAGGAATTGCGGCATGGTGAATATCTTGTTCTTGAGATACACCGGTATAAAGAATACCGCTACGATGATCAGCGTAAGGGCAGCCATCCACTCATAGGTTGATATAGCCAGGCCCATGGTAAAGCCGTTGCCGCTCATGGCCACGAACTGCTCGGCAGAGATGTTCGATGCAATTAAGGATGCACCGATGGCCCACCAGGTGAGGGAGCCTTCCGCTAAAAAGTAATCTTTGGAGGTAGCGTCGGCATTATGCTTACGGCGGTATATCCAGTAACCGTAACAGGCTACAATAAGGAAATAGACTAAAAATACGATGTAATCGCCGGTCGAAAGAGACTTCATTTATTACTCAATTTAGTATTAGGTTTCAGCGGGCCTCGCTGTAAATTATAACGGTTAACCAGGCCCCGAAAAATCCTCGAATATTGCGGGTGCCGGGTACTGGCTTTATTTTAAAACGAAAATAGTTTAAATTTTATCAATTGCAATCGATTGCATGATTTATTTTTTATATTCTCCGGATGCTAAAGCCGCTATGGCCTAATACAGTCATGCATCGGGATATTTATCCGTCGGTGCAGTACTTCCTGGCAATTCAATAAACTTGCGGGTTCAGTTACTTGTACACATACAGCCTGTTATGTCTTTTGCAAGCCATGTCTATATTGTTCAAAGCGCAATCTGTTTAAGTTTGGGCACCATAAAATGCATGATGAGCCAGGCCAGGATATAGGCGCTACCGCAAACGCCGAACATGATGTAATAGGCGGTCTCTATCTGCCCGATTGCACGGTAATGGATAAACATTGATTTCTGCACGAACAACGATAGCAAAACGCTGCCCACCGAACCAAACATGCCACCTATCCCGGTAACCGAACCCACGGTGTCCTTTGGAAACATGTCTGACACCGTGGTGAAAATATTGGCGCTCCAGGCCTGATGCGCGGCTGCCGCCAGACCTATAATAAATACCGCCAGCCACATATTTACACTACCCAATACCTGGGCGAAAATTATGGGGACAACCGCCAGCGCATAAAAAAACATGGATACCTTGCGTGCCTTAAATACCGGCCAGTTCTTTTCTATCAATACTTTTGGCAGGTAGCCACCAAAAACGCTACCGAATGCGGAAAACGTGTACACCAGCGCCACCGGCAATGCCATTGCCGTGCCCGCTACTTTATACTGGCTTTGCAAAAAATCGGGTAACCAAAAAAGGTAAAACCACCAAATGGGGTCGGTAAGGAATTTACCGATAGAAAAAGCCCAGGTCTGCCTGAAGCTGAGCAATTTAAACCAGCTTACGCTAATCAAAGAGGATTGGCTTTCGGCTTGATTATCAGTGGAATTTATGAGTTTGAATTCAATTACTCCTAACCTTTTCTGCCTCGATGGTATCTCATAATAGATTATCCAGAGCACTATCCAAATAAAGCCGACAGCCCCTGTTATGATAAATGCCCATCGCCAGCCCCATACCAGGGCAATAAATGGCACGGTGAGCGGCGCGATGATGGCACCTATATTTGCACCCGAATTAAATATTCCTGTTGCCAGCGCCCGCTCTTTTTTAGGGAACCACTCGGCCACTGTTTTGATGGCGGCAGGGAAATTACCCGACTCGCTTAACCCCAAGGCAGCGCGCACTACGCCAAAACCAAACGTGCTGCTCACAAAGCCATGGCAAACCGCCGCAATGCTCCAGAACAGGGTTGAAAGCAAGTACCCCTTTTTGGTGCCCAAGTAGTCTATCATCCGCCCGGCAGCCAGTAAGCCAACGGAGTATGCAACCTTAAATGCAATCTCGATATTGGCATAATCGCCGTCGTCCCATTTAAACTCAGCGGTAAGGTCTGATTTAAGCAGGCTAATTACGGACCTATCGAGGTAATTAACGGTGGTTGCGAAAAACACCAGCGCACATACGGTCCATCGATAGTTTGTAGCTTTATTTTCAATCATTTTGGGGGAGTGTTTTTCTAATAAGATATAACGTATTTTAGCGTGATCGTTCTACTTCCTGGTGCTTCTAGACCCCACTATTCACCGCGAAACCGCCGTCGACATTAATCACTGTACCGGTAACAAATCTCGAGGCATCGCTTAAAAGCCATATCAATGCGCCTACCAATTCTTCAGGCACGCCAAAACGTTTGAAGGGCGTTTGGTTAATAACCAGGTTGCCACGGCTGGTAAAACCACCATCGGGCGTGGTAAGCAGCGTACGGTTTTGTTCGGTCAGGAAAAAACCCGGCGCTATGGCGTTCATGCGTACTTTGTCTCCGTAGCGGTTGGCTGTTTCCACTGCAAACCATTTGGTATAAGCGTCTACTGCCGTTTTGGCGAGCGTGTAGCCCAGCACCTTAGTTATAGCCCGCTGAGATGCCATACTGGAAATATTCACGATGCTGCCTGTTGCATTTTTGGCTATCTCCTTGCCAAAATACTGTGTTGGAAGCAAGGTACCCCATAAATTGAGCTCCATCACCTGGCGCAGGCCGTCCATATCCAGGTCGAAAACATCGGCTTCCGGCTGAACGATTCCCCCCGGCATATTGCCCCCGGCAGCGTTAACCAGGCCGTCAATTTTCCCAAATTCAGCCAGTACCTTATCCCTTGCGGCAATAATTTCGTCCTTTTTTAATACATCTGCCTGTATGGCCAGTGCGCGGCCACCCGCATCGATAATTTTTTTTGCGCGAAGCTGTGCTACTTCCATCTTACGACCTAAAATAACGGCCGTTCCTCCCGCACCGGCAATACCGTTTACAAAGGCTTCGCCCAGGATACCTGTGCCGCCGGTAACTACGATTACCTTATCTTTTAATGAAAACTGATCCATTTATGGTATTTTACTTATGAAGCGCTAATGATTTAATAGTTGTAAAGCCGGGCATGCTGGATACCATAATCATTTACAGCCACCCGTATATGCCGCCCTTGATGGTCCTGATCGCCGTTCATGCGCCGACCTTCTACCCATTTGCCGTTCCGGAAAACGCCCTCGTCTACACTGATAAAACCTGCCACCTTATTTGGTGCCATCGATTCGAAAGTGAGCACGATTCCGGTACCAGCAACATAGAACTCGCCGGGCGATGTCATGATCAGGATGCCGCCCGTTAGCGGCCATTGGTCTTTTTTCGCTTCCGGCGACCACCCCAAAGTGTATTCATGCTTAACGTGAACGATATATTCCCCCATCCTTACCGTAGTTTCGGATGAATCTTTGCTCAGCAGGAACCCTTTTACGCCACCTGCCGCGTTGTATTTGGTAATTAATGGCGTTAACTGACCCAGCAAATCGTAGGCTTTCGCTATAGGTTCGTTGCCTGGGTTAGTAGTTGATTCTATTGAAAACGGCGAGAACGAGAGGCAGTTGTAATTACCGAAAGCAAAAAAAGCCTTAGCATCAATGCCCTCTTCGAATTTTATTTCTGGGATAAATAAGGGGTTGCCCCTCCTGGTAAATAAATCGCACCAGTGCTTAAAGTCGGGATTATAAAAGTCTGGCGCCAGGATATCGATGGCAGGCGCAGCGGCTTTCCAAACATCTGTAACCTGCGGCAAAGGCCCCGCACTCGGATACTCGCCCGGTTTTTTGCCAGGTCGATTAAGCGCAGCGTTCACATACATCGGCAAATTATAAGCTGCCTTGCCAGCCATTGCAAGTTCGTTGGTAAAAACTGCGTAATGCCAGGCCATGAACAGCTCATCGGTAGCAAGGCTGCGCCCAAAAACATCCTCCCAGTTACCCTTTGTCTTAAATCCCCTGTCGCCCCATGCCTTTATTGTCTCGGGCAAAAGCACATTTTTATTGGCTTGCAGGTAGCTCAGCAGCGTGGTAGGAACGGGTGCTTCAAAGGCTGCATTTGCCGCTGCTTCGTAGCAACGGGCATCGGGCAGCATTCCTATCTCATTTTCTACCTGCACCATTATCACGGTGCTTGTTTTGCTATCAACTGCCTTAATATGGCTCATCAGCCCCGCGAAGGCCCGCTTGTCTGCCTCCAGGTTATTCCGGCTGAATGGGCTCAATATCTCCTCGGGCCTACCGTTTTTGTTCAAAATGCGGGGGAATCGTGCAGTATTGGTTTTAACCCACTCAGGCGCGTAGCAAGACATGCTGTTCTTCCAGGCACCAAACCACAAAATCACCAACTTCAGTTTATTGACCCGGGCATTATTTATCAATTCATCAACCAGCCGGAAATCAAACAAACCCTCTTTGGGCTCAGTCAGTTCCCAGTAAACAGGCGCGATAACGGTATTCAAATTCATGGCCTTTAACCGCGACCATAAGGGCTTCATATAAGCGCTGTTCGAGGTACTCGAATTGCCTAATTCTCCTCCCAATATCAGGAACGGTTTTCCATCCACAATCAATTGGGTGCTGGTTCCTTGTTTATGCAGGTGCGGCACCGAATTCGGCACTTGTTTACGTTGCGCGGCGGCTGCCACCCAGCAGAACAAACACATTAATAAAGTAAATATTCTCATTCGTTAAGGCCTGTAATGTTGATGCAATTAACGACCAGCGGCGTTATGGCCGATGAACTTATCGGCCCAGCCAATAAAGTACTTAATGTTTGGCCCATCGGTGTGTCCGCCGTCGTGCTGCCGCCAGGCAAGCTGCCCATCTAAAATACTTATGTTAACCGCCGGCATTTTCTCCGTTTTGTAATCGTTTGAAAATCCAAGGTCTTTAACGCCTAATAGTTTAAAGACCGCCCCAGACGCGATAGTTGCCATATAGCTGCCCTGATGGTCGAGCCAGTTGGCGTCGCCTTGCGATGGGATGCCATGGCTTATAAAAGTAAGCCTTGGTGCACACAGGGCTATCAACTCGTGCGAGTCTACGGGCAGGTCATTGGCTGTTCTACTCCCAAAACCGGCGTTGCTTGCTGCGTATTTTATAAAATTGCCCGCCATCCAATGGTATTCGCCACCAGCAAGATTTTCTACCGCTTCGCCAAAATTGCGACGATGGGGTTTGGTACCGCCTTCGCCGGATGAAGCGATGAGGCCCATGGCAAACCGCTGGTCGAAAGCCATGGTTACCAGCGCTGCCTTCCCGTAACGGGATACGCCTTCAATGCCAACATGCTTTATGTCTACCATTGGCTCGGTCGCCAGGTAGTCCAACGCCCTTGAGGCACCCCATGCCCAGGCGCGCAGCGCACCCCAGTCTTCTGGTTTGCGCGGCTGCCCCTTATTTGTGAGCCCTATAATTCCTTTTGTAAGGCCCGCGCCGTTATCTACCTGAATACTTGCCGGGTCGATAAGTACATAGCCCCAGCCATCGGCTATCAGTTGCTGGGCAGCAGGCAAATCACCTGCGGGCCTCGGTGCGAAGGGGTTAAAGCCGTAATTTTGTGCGGCAATCATATTGTAGGCAGGATACTTGTCAAAAATGGACTTCAAGTCGGGCCGGGCATTCAACAGCAAGTCTTTCAGGGCATCGTTGATTTTTTGCAACTCGTCCTTTGAAGGTTGCGCCGGTGCGGGAAGCGCGCTTGGAGCAAACATGATCAGCACAGGCACAGGCCCTTTTGCGTTGGCGGGCAGCACCAGGGTCATAGCAATATTGACATCGATGAGCGGGTAGGCCGAATTATCGGCATGGCCCACCAATTGTTTGGCAATAACAGGGGTAAAACCCATAAATTCGCGGTCGGTTATTTTAACCTCCCAGGTAATTTTAGGTACGTCTTTGGGTATGCGCCCGTAAACCTCTCGCTCAAAATCTTCAACTATCTCCGGACGGCGCAGTTTCCACCATTGCTCGGCAGTGGTTACTTTCTTCCCATTCTTCAAGGTTAATATCTCCGGGTAATCCGGATAGGGATTTGCAAGGGCTTCATCATAGTTGGCGTGGTTCGGCGCTTTCTCGTCGCCGCTTGGCCCGGGCCGTAAGGATATGATGTCCAATTGCTTCATCATATTGTCCTTATCCTGGTCGGCGGTAAAATTTACCAGCGGCGGATAGGCCGGCGCATTTTGAGCAGCCGTCCGCAGGGAAATAAAAAACAACAGGTACACAATCCTTTTCATTGAGTTATAAATTGGCTTCATTGGTAAGCGACTAAATAATAAGCCGACGGTTTATTGGTGTACAGTTATAGCTGGTAAATTTACTGCGGGTTAAATTTATACATCCTGTGCCTTTCACAATACCACATTTGTTCACAATCACACACCAAATGTATTCTTTGCAGTAAAGTAGCTACCAAAGCTCGCGGCAGCATCTTAACCTTGCTCAATTATGCAAACTTTCAGGCGGCCCCAGATAACTGGATTTAACTGCTCCGGCGGTTTGTATAACCAGCTTTTCTAAAACAATTGCGGGGCTATCCATCCAAAATTTAATAACGTGGGTACCGGCCTTGCTTACCCGGTGTTTGGTGGTGACTATATTGATACTGTTGCTCACGGCCTGGCTCCATAGCCGGGGGTTTTTATCGGCATCAAAGGATTGTACCTGCGGCTGCTCGTCGTCTATCGCTACCGCATATTTAAGGGATTTATCTGCTGTAAAATCGATGGTGGGTGCCAGGTAGGCGTTCAATTCTATCATTCCGGTATCGCGCAACGTTACGATGTATTCCAGGCAGGGTTTCGCATTATGGGTGCTTTTGCCGCTGCCCTTTTTCAAAGGTAATACCGTCATGGCAGAGCGGGTGCGCCCATAGTCGGGTATTTCTACCCATGCATAGCTACTACCTGGAATAGATTTCTGATAGTGCGCCGCCTCTATGGAGACATAAGCATCTGTCTGCAGGAATCCTTTGGGCAGCGGTAATGGTATCCTTTGCAGTTTCAAATTAACATCTACTCTGGTGCCATCAGATGCAGTGATGCTGATTACGGATTGATTTGTACCCGCCGGCACACTCTGCCAATCAATGTCGACCGATATGCGCGTTTGTTTATTTATGGCCCCCTTATAAGAACTCAGCCTGACGAATTTATCAGCAGTGATCGTATAATCGACAGGGCTAAGACCTTTGTTGAACAATTCGAAGAAGTGGCTTTGGTTTACACGATCATTAAATTCCGGCAGCGATGGAGTAACTGAACTACCCGCCCGCGGCCATGAATCAGCTAAACCTTCCATAGCAACGCCCATGCTGCCAATTTGGGGAACATCGATAAGGGAAGCTTTTGGCATTGCATTAACCGGCGGCTGTTGCCAATAGGTATAACCTATATGCGTTTGGTCCATCATGTGGCTCCATTTGCCACCCGCCAAACGATTGTTATAATAATCGGAAATTTGCGCATCGCGTTCAAAAAGCGCCTTTACTTCTGCCGCCATTTGATTGGTAGCCGAACGCCCTTGAGCAGCATACAGGTGATTTAGCGCAGTGGCGTAATACATGGCATTCAAATTTGCCGATGCCTCAACCGGATGCAGCACCAACTGGTAATAGGCATCTTTGAATTCCGGCGGCATCAGGCGATATAATGAATCCGCCTGGTTATTTAAACGCTTATAATCGTTAACCACATCCTCAAACTCGTTATAATTAACCAGGCTGTAGGTGTTCTCGTTCAATAACTCGGGTTTGCACCTGCCATTGTACTTACTGTAGGCAGAAAGGATGTCCGCTATTTCGCTGGCGTGCCGGCTGCCGAATTGGGCTGTGGCCCACTTGCGCGTATAGGAAAGCAAATCGCGGGGGCCGATTTTATCGGGGTTCCAGGCATAGTCCAGAAAAAAGGAAATCGGGAATTCCATGGGTTTCAAGTCGCCAACGTTAACTATCCACACGCGGTCAACCTTGTGCTGGTATGCAAGATGCATCTGCTCCCATACTTTTGTTATGGGGTTGGTATTGATCCATTTATAATTGCGCGGACCACCCACATAGTCGAAATGATAGTAAATACCATAGCCCCCCTCGCGCAGGGGGGCATCCAGTGCCGGCAATTTCCTGATGTTTCCCCAGTTGTCGTCGCATAATAACAACGTAACATCGTTTGGCACCTGCATTCCTTTGTCATAATAATCCTGCACTTCTTTATACAGGGCCCATACCTGCGGCGTTTTCCGCGCAGGTTTTTTGGTGACCGAGGCAATAATATCGCGCTGGTCGGCCACTATCTTTTCTAATAAGGCAATATTCGTTCCCTGCTGCATGGCCATGTCGCCATCGCCGCGCATGCCTACAGTTACGAGGGTTTCAGCATCGCCCATGTTTTCGATGCCCTTTCGCCAAAAGCTACGGAGTACTTCGCCGTTTTTTTCATAGTTCCATTCGCCGCTACCGTACCGCTTCCACTCTGTTTGTGCGCGATCCATAGGTTCATGGTGCGATGTACCCATTACAATACCGTAGTCGTCGGCAGTTTTGCGGTTAAGCGTATCGTCATCATTAAAAGCACTGCCCCACATGGCAGGCCAAAGGTAATTGCCCTTTAGCCGCAGTATCAGCTCAAACATTTTTGCATAAACCAGGTGGTTTATGCCGCCGAATTTTTGCTTTGCCCAGCCGGAAAAGGCTGGTGCTTCGTCGTTTATGAAAATACCTCGGTATTTAACGGCCGGCTCCCCGTTTGTGAATTTGCCGGCGGTAATGTAGAGGGCTGGATGGTGCACAACCGGTACATCTGCCCACCAGTACCAGGGGGATACCCCTATCTTTTCCGAAAGATCGTAAATACCATATATAGTACCCCGTTTATCGCTGCCTGCTATCACCAACGCCTTGTCGACTCCAGGCAGGGGCTTATCCACCACCTGCAAAACAAACGACTCCCATTTACCCAGAATGCCAGAAACGTTTAGTTTCTTCGATTTTATCAAACCATCTATTACCTGGCTTTTACCTATAGTACCAACGAGCACGATGTTCTTCCCACGGGGAGCGCCTGTGGAAGCTTCGGGTTTCGCGCTGGTGACGGCACTGATATCATTTTGCAGATCGGCGGCAGCACGAAGCACGCCAACGAAATCGGTTTTACTGGTAAAGATGGGGACTGAAAATCCATTAGCCGACAACTTGAAGGAACCCTTCGTTGCCGAATTGCGCACATAAGTACTGTCAGTTACGGCAGCAGCCGATGGCTTGTACCCCAGAATTAATATTGCTGCACAACAAATAACAAATTTGCCGACGGTTGGATAGATGTACTTCATAAATGGAGGATGCATTGGGTTTCGGCATGGTTTACCTGCGGCCCAATATCTTCACATTAGCCAACTATCGATGGCAGTTTTCGCCAAAAAGATGCAAGGAATGTTTTTTATTCACAAATAAGCGAGGTGATAACAACGATCATTCAGCTGTTGGTTGATTGTGATTAATGTAATTTCATTTTAATTATTAAATGTATTTTAGACACTTAATAAAAAGTTGATTTTATAAAACTTGCAATCGATTGTTTATATGACTTAAAATTCCTGGCTTCGGAAATAATTAAGCCTCCCTGGATGCAAAATAATCATCGATCAAAAAAAAGCTGCAACAGATAGATTTCAATGTAATATCTTCATTACAATCGATTTCTTATACTAAAAAACGGTAAATATTTTTAGCTTTTGGCCCGGATTACAAGGGTTATTCTGATGAATTAATCTTAAAAAGGAAACCAAATTCCGGCATTGCCGCCCCTCGCCACAAAAAACACTATTACTCAAAAAAAAAGCTAATAATTAATTGTTATTTATACAATTAATCGTTAAACTTGAGCATCGTGACCGAAACCAATGCGCTCACGAGGGTAATAAACCCAAACCACCATTTTATAAACTTAATTTATCAAACCATGAACTTGAAATGTTTAGCTATCATTTTAGCTGCCACATTAGCAACGGGTATTTGCAATGGGCAAACTAATCAACCAGCAGTACTGGACGATTTTAAACCATCTACCGTTAATCAGCCGGGACAGGAATACCCACAGGTAAACTCCCAGGGCTATGCCCGCTTCCGCATCATGGTTCCGCAGGCCGATAGTGTAAAGGTTAGCCTGGGCCTTGGCGGCCGGGGCGGCACAAGGCTTACCAAAGGGGCGGACGGATTTTTCACCGGCACCACCGAAGGGCCGATGGACCAGGGCTTCCATTACTATCACCTTACCATTGACGGCGGCGTTTTCAACGATCCGGGCGCATTAAATTTTTATGGCTCTACACGTTGGGAAAGCGGCATCGAGATCCCTGCGCACGACCAGGATTTTTACGCACTTAAGGATGTGCCCCACGGTAATGTGCAGCAGATACTTTTCCCGTCTAAAAGTACCGGCACCTCGCGCAGGGCATTTGTTTACACCCCGCCCGGTTACGGGAAAGATAAATCTAAACGATACCCCGTGCTTTACCTGCAACATGGCTGGGGCGAAGATGAAACCGCATGGAGCAACCAGGGGCATGCCAACTTGATTATGGACAACCTGATTGCCGAAGGAAAGACAAAACCCTTCATTATTGTAATGACCTACGGCATGACCAACGAAATCAAATTCGGGGGGATGAGGAATTTTAAAATAGACGCATTTCAAACGGTGTTGACTGATGAACTGATACCTTTTGTAGATGCAAACTTCCGCACGCTTGCCGATAAGGGACATCGTGCTATGGGCGGCTTATCAATGGGCGGGATGGAAACACATACTATTACGCTTAACAAACCCGAAGTTTTTGATTACTATGCCCTGCTTAGCGGCGGTGTTTACAAGCCTGAAGAGTTTACCGGCAAAGCAAAGCCTAAGCTAATATTCATTAGCTGCGGCAGCAAGGAAAACCCAACCGGCGTAAAAAAAGCAACTGATGCACTAAAGGGGGCCGGCTATAACGCCGTTTCCTTTGTTTCTGAAAACACCGCACATGAGTTTTTGACCTGGCGCCGAAGCCTACATGAACTTGCGCCGATGTTATTCAATCAATAACAGCAACGCTTTATACAAAAGCCTTTCGGTAAACCGCAATTAAATCACAAAAATAAAAACCGTGAAAAAAGTTCCATTCTTTTATAAAATAACCATCCTGCTGATCGCTGCCGCCCTGCGCGGCAGCATCGGTATGGCGCAATCGGATAAAGCTACGCTTATTGAAGATTTTAAACCCGCCACCAGCAACCAGCCGGGCAAACAATACCCCCAGGTAAACAGCCAGGCCAGGGTACGGGCAAGTATCTCCGCCCCGCAGGCAACAAAAGTACAGTTAGATCTGGGGGGCAAAAAGTACGACCTGGTTAAGGATGACAAGGGCGTTTGGACGGGCGAGTCGCTACCCCAGGATGAAGGTTTTCATTATTATCAGCTCAATATTGACGGTGCCTCTGTTCCGGATCCGGGCAGCCTTTACTATTACGGAGCCGGCCGCATGGGAAGCGGCATTGAAATACCGGCTAACGACCGCGATTTCTACGCACTAAAAGATGTTCAGCACGGCCTGGTGAGCGAAAATATTTACTTCTCTAAACTAACCAATGCATGGAGGCGCTGTTTTGTTTATACACCCGCCGGTTATAACGAAAGCACTAAAACCCGTTACCCGGTCTTGTACCTGCAACACGGAAGCTTTGAGGATGAAACCGGCTGGGCCGTACAGGGAAAAGCAAACCTGATACTCGATAACCTGATTGCCGATAAAAAAGCCGTGCCGATGATTGTTGTGATGGATAACGGATACGCAAATAAACCCGTAACAGGAACGGCTGATAACACCGCCCGCCCTGTTTCGATATTTGAAGACGTGGTGGTGAATGAAATTATCCCGATGATCGATACAAAATTCCGCACCGTTGCCAACCGGCAGCACAGGGCAATAGCCGGCCTATCGATGGGTGCCAACCAAACCATGCGCATCATCATGAACAACCTGGATAAATTCTCGGCCATCGGTGGGTTTAGCGGTACCCCAAATTATCCAAGCGCAGATGTACTCGACCCCAACACTTTCCTGGATGGCAAGTTTAAAGACGGTGCAGCTATCAACAAACAACTCAATGTACTTTGGCTGAGTTGGGGCAGTAAAGAGCCTAACCCCTTCCCGGGTTCTATCGGCGCGTTCCGCAATATGCTAGATAAACAAGGCATTAAGTATTCGCAGTATGAGTCGCCGGGAACAGCGCACGAATGGCAAACCTGGCGCCGCAGCCTTAAGGGTTATGCATCGCTGCTTTTCAAAAACTAATACTCAGCGTAATAAACCCGGGGATTCGCCTTGGCGCTTAACCTTTTAAATACTTAAAATGAAAAACAAGTTAATACAACTGCGATGCGCAGCTATTGGCGGCGGCTTTTTAACGTGGCTGATGCTATTGGGGGCACAAAATGGCCAGGCTCAAACCGTATCGACAAGTGAACGGCCAGCCTATTTAAATTTAAAAATCGGCAAAAAAAACAGCACAAAAAAGCAGTCCGGTGTATTCAGGTACACTAATCCCATTATCAGCGATACATCCTTAAGTATGCGCGATCATTGTATTTTAAAAGTGGGCAGCAAATGGTATTGTACAGGCACCTCGCTCCCGGTTTGGACGGGGCACACGCCTGGGGTAAGGTTGCTTGTATCTGACGATCTAATCCATTGGAAACAAGAGGCCTGGCTTATTGATGCCAGTAAATTGCCTGCCGATTGCCCGTATAACGGCCGGTTTTGGGCACCCGAAATCCATTTCATCAAAAACCAATACTGGCTAACGGTAAATAGTGGGAAAGTAACTGCCGACGACCCGAAGGGTATGAAGACGCATAGCGTTTGGCTTTTCAAAGCCAATAATATTAAAGGCCCCTACACCCTGGTAAACGGCCCGTTAACGCCACAGTACAACAATGATGCTACGTTATTTGAAGATGAAGACGGCCAAACCTATTTATATTGCAGCGGGAACGGCCTGTTCCAGGCCAAAATACATCTGCCTACAGGAAAACTTATTGGCGAAATTCAAAAGTTCCGCTCTGCAAAGGACCCCGAAAACCCCAAATGGATGTGGGGAGGCATAGAAGGCCCGTTTGTATTAAAGCGAGCTGGCATCTATTACATGTTCTTTTCTACCTGGACACGCGGTTACGAGGTTGGCCTTTTACGTGCTAAAACGCCGCTTGGCCCATGGGAATTAGCCTCGCCCGAACCTATATTCGGCACACGAAAAGCCAATTACCGTGGTGCTTCCGCACAGGTTGCAACACCGTTCGACGACACTTATGACCCCTATGCCGAAACCGGCCATAATGCTATTTTTGAAGGACCCGACGGCAAACTATGGAGCTCGTGCCATTATACGTTTTATAATGGCCGAACCTTCACACCGATCGACGAGAAGTATTCGCCAATGCCACAGTTAGGCATTGAGCCGGTATTTTTCAGGAACGGCATATTCACCATTGGTGGCCCCACCTGGACGGAACAGGTAGTCAAATACTAAATGGGTAAATAATCCTTGTTAACGGAACAGACATCAGATTATAGATTGCCATGTAATAAACCTAAAGCTCAACCGGATAAGCTCATAAAAATCTACGATTGAGCTTTTTTATATCCCTTTCGTTTTACTGTAAAGCAACAATAACCCTTTGGCATGATGTTGTTGTTTATCACTTCTCCCCTCTCGTTGCCATTACCCTCGACCAAAAAAAAACAACAATTTGTTTTAAGGAATGCTTAGTCAAAAGCCCCTGGTAAGCAATACAATCACTTGGCTTTCGTTAAGCAAAGCACTACTCTTCCATAAAAAAGCCCCGAAGCCAAGCGGCTCCGGGGCGTAGAGAGAACAGTAATAAGGGGTGAGATTATCGTTATTTATCCCAAAAAACAGGAGTGTCCAAATCGTCAGCGCCCATACTGGCTACTGCCGCTTGATAATTCTCGGCGTTGATACCTGCTTCGGTTTGTGGGTAGCTGTACCTGCGTACAAAGCTGCCTTTTATTTGCTTGCCTGGATAGGTATTTGGCGCCAGTGCAGGGAAACCGCTCCGCCTGAAATTGGCCCACGACTCGGCACCGTTACCGAAAGAGTTTATCCAGTACTGGGTATTGATGAGCTTCAGCGCATTGGCATCTGAGTAAACAATGGGCGCGCTGTTGAGGTAAGCGTCCTGAGTTGAAGCGCTGATAACCGCCGAGGCATCGTAGGTTGCAAACTGATCCATTGCTGCCTTTACACCTGCATTGTAAAAAGTGCTGGTTGTGCCCGAAATATAACCCCTGAAGACGGCTTCGGCCAGCAGCAACTGAGTTTGGGCATAAGTAACAAAAAACTGTGGTGCGGTTACTTTACCAAACACGCTGTAGTTTACCTGCGAATATTTGAAACCCGAGCCGCTACTGCCGCGAAAACCGGGCGCTGAAGGCAAGGTGCCGCTGTCATACCCTATCGGCAAGCCGAATTGATTAGCTGATGTGGTATCCGGAGCAAGGCTTAGCGCTTTTCCCGGGTCGGCATACATGGCAGAGATATACTTTAACCTGGGGTCGCCGGTTGATTTTAATTGGGTAACAAAAGGCTCGGCCAGGTAGTAGGTATTGGTCAATTGCTGAATTTGCTGGGTAACCGGGTTAGGGTAAGCAGTGTTATATTTCAGGTAACAGTTATCGGCATTAGATTGCATAACACCGCCGGCAAATGCAGCCTGCACTATGGTTTTAGCTTTGGCAGCATCGGTCTTGGAATAGCGCATACCAATACGCAGCAATAGCGAATAGCCCAGGCGTTTCCATTGCGGAATGTTACCGCCATAAAACACATCGCCTTTTACTATGTCTTTCGAGGGGTCCAGCGCTGCGGTCGCTGTGGTAAGCTCATTCACCAGGTCGGCATAAACTTCCTGCTGCTTATCGTATTTGGGCAAAAACACGGTATTGAGGTAGGCCTGGCCTGCCTGGCTGTATGGGACATCGCCATAAGTATCTACCAGCATCATATAGTTATACGCACGCCATATCCTCGCCTCGTTATATAGGTTAGACTTAGTTGCATCGCCTTTTGTGTTAGCCAAAACGCTCTCCAGCAGTTTGATGCTGTTTGGGTAAGCATTGTTCCACCGTATTACGGTGTACGTTTGGTTTAGCACGTTGAAGTTGAATGCCGAGGTAATACCACCGAAAGGATCGATGAATTGCTGAACAATGGTTGCCTCCGTTTCCATCAAAGAGGAAAAGGTTAATACTTCTGCGTTAGAAAACAGGAACGTGGGGTCGAGGCTTGTCGGGTTGTTCGGGTTGACGTTTAAGTCCCTGAACCCCTTATCGCAACTTACCACAGAACAGAGGCACGCAGCGGATAAAATGATCTTTATATAATTTTTCATAATGGTACGCTTTTAAAATTTAACGTTAAGATTGAATCCGTAGGTCCTTGTTGTAGGTACGGAGCTTTGCTCATAACCTGCCAGGACATCATTGCTCGATTGGATCGCTTCCGGATCGAGGTTATCAATATACTTTTTGATGATGAGCACGTTGTGGCATACTGCCGACACTACAAGACCTTTTATAAATTTAGCCTTCACCATTTTAGAAAAATCGTAGCTTAACGATACGTTTCTCAGCTTAATGAAATCTGATTTATAAATAAACGGGTCGAGGATGCCCTGCGAACGGTAGTTGGCATAAAAATCCTCGGCATTAACGGCTACGGTGTTTGCTGAACCATCAGCATTTACGCCATCGAATTTCACACCACCTTCCCTGCCTATCAGCGACGGTTTAGATAAGCCCTCTCTCAGGAAATTAAGGTTAGAACTTGAAACTACTTTTCCGCCGGCCTTATAATCAATGTGCGCCATCAGCGTAAATTTCTTATAGGTAAAGGTATTTACCCAGCCACCGGTTGCCCTAGGCAATGCGCTGCCGAAAAGCGCGGGCGACGTACTTGCTATGGGCTTACCACCCGAAAGAATGATCTTACCATTCGCGTCGCGGCGGTAGGTAGCGCCCTGTATCTGGTTAAGCGGCAGGCCCACCTGGTTAACAATAGCACCGAAAAATTCGCCTGTCCCCAGGGTAAATTGCTTTTGACCATTCGCCAAAGTAATAACTTTAGTAGTATTTAAAGCGGTATTAAAAGCGGAGCGCCAGGTGAAGTTTTCATTTTTCACAGGAATCAGTTCCAGTTGGAACTCCATACCACGGTTTTGCAGTTCGCCAATGTTGATAATGGTGGATGTATAACCTGATGAATTAGATAGGGATACCAGTAGCGGTTGATTTGTTGTTTTCTTATGGTACGCGGCAATATCCAAATTAACGCGGCTATTAAACATCCGTAGTTCCAAACCTATTTCCTTTTCTTTTACACTGTAAGGCATAATATTCTGATTTGGCGTGGTTGTATTATTGATGGTGCCTACCGGAATGCCGTTGAAGGTGTTTTGCGAAATAGAATAGGTTAATGAATTACTGTAAGGCGCCACGCCGGAAGCGCTACCTACATTGGCGTAAGTGGCCCTTAACTTACCGAATGACAACCACGACGGGAGCGTCTTAAACATTTCAGAGAATACAAAGCTACCGCTTACCGAAGGATAAAAGTAATGGTTATGATCCGGGCTTAACACCGAGAACCAATCATTACGGCCGGTTACATTTATAAACAAATAAGATTTATAACCAAACTCGGCAGTTCCATAAAGCGAATTTACGGTTGATTTGGAAAGTCCATAGTTTGAAGTGCTGGTTACACCATTACCCAATGTGTAAAAATCGCGAACGTAGAAATTTGTAGTACTTACGTTATACCCGCTTGATGACGAAGGGAAGGTGTTACCGCCCAAAGTTGCATCAAAAGAAAAATCGCCCCATTTGTGGCCACCCCCCAACAGGAAATCAGCGTTTAGCGCGCGGTAGGAGTTATCGTTGGAGTTGTAGCCACCGTTATACAAACCCGCAGCGGCAGCGGCATTGGCAAGGGTACCCGTAGGCACGTTTTGTTCGTAGAAGGAGGTGCTGTACTCCATGTTCACGCGGCCCTGCAGGTAAAGCCAGTCGAAAAACTGGTAACGCAATGTTGCAGTACCCAGCAGGTGATCGCGGGTTTGCCTGGTAAACTGCTTGGCCATTATCCAGTAAGGATTGGTAAGCGTGGTAAAACGTGAAGTTGGGGTTTCGTTGCCATTAGCATCAACTGCGGCATCCTTAAGCACATCCAGGCTAACCGAGTTGGAATAACGGTACATGTAGTTAGTAACCGAAGTAGCCTGAACACCGATAACCGGCGGGTTTTTGTTGAACTCGTGATCGTAATTCATGTAAACCTGCGCCGATAATTTAGGAGTGAAATTATAGTTGAGCCCCAGGTTGAATATCTTCTTCTTGTAATTGTTATTGGGCACAATACCCTGGGCATCCTGGTTAGAGTAAGCAAACCTGAAACTGCCTTTGTCGTTACCGCCGGAGAAAGCTAAAGTATTGGTCCAGGCGTTGGCAAGGCGGAAGAATTTGCCTATACGATTGTATTCGGGCGCGTACGGCCTTTGCACGCCATCAAACTGGTAGGTAGGCGCATTATCAAATTTCTCCCCAAAGCTCCATGCGCCTGAACTTTGCGCCTGGCCCTGCGTTTTGGGGCGTACGTTGTTCTCGCCCTGGCCGTATTCGTATTGAAAATTGGTAAAATCCAGCGCCTGGCTTTGGGTGAAGTTCGATGTATATTCAATACCTATGCCCTGGTTTTTGTTCCCGCTTTTGGTGGTGATGATGATGGCACCGTTGCTGGCACGCGAGCCGTAAAGCGCCGCAGCTGTAGCACCTTTCAATACGGTCATCGACTCGATATCATCCGGGTTTATCTGCTGCATGTTATCACCCAAATCTACCGACTGGGTGTAGCTATTGGTGCCTGAAGGGCTTTGCGATAGCGGCAGGCCATTCAACACGATCAGTGGCGCATTATCACTCCCGAACGAAGTTTGGCCGCGCAGCCTGATCTTGGTGCTACCGCCTGGCCCACTCGATGGTGGCGTAATATCAAGCCCAGCTACCTTACCTTCCAGCGCATTCACAAAGTTGGTGCTGCGGTTGGTGGTAATCTCGCCTACGCGCACATTCTCGGCAGCATAACCTAATTTCTTGGATTCGCGCTTGATACCCAGCGCGGTTACCACTATTTCATTAAGAGCGTTTGCTTTTGGCTCCAGGCTTACGTTTACTACGCTGCGGCCATTCAGTTGTTCTGTTTTGGGATTATAGCCAATGTAGCTAAACAATAACACGGCATTATCGCCAGATACCTGCAATTTGTAGTTACCGTTCACATCGGTCATTACGCCATTGCTGGTGCCTTTTTCGCTTACGCTTACACCTACAAGGGGTGCTCCTTTTTCGTCGAGCACTTTACCCGTAACGGTTTGGGCGCTTATCTCGCCATACATACGAGGATTACCGGTCTCCCTCGCTTTTACGTCCATTGTAAAAATGAGTGTCGAAAGAACACTTATTAAAACGGACAGCATCATACCGGATGCCTGAATCTTTTTTTTCATAATTTTTGGTTAGTTAAATTGGTATATCCTGTGTTTCAACCCCTTCACAAAATTGGCAATTGTGAAAACGGTGTTCCATGGCGGCCATTTGCTGCCTCTTTTTTGATTTTATAGTATTTTTCTCTTCATAATTTAGGTAGGGGTTTTATGATTTAAATTGTTTGCATTCATTTTATAACAGGCAGTTTAGTGATAATACGCCGACCAGGCCAATTACGGATACCAGGCTTTCCATAACCGTCCACGAGCGCAATGTTTCTTTTACCGTTAGGCCAAAATATTCTTTGCACAGCCAAAAAGCGGTATCGTTTACGTGCGAGCCAAACAAACTGCCTGCACCAATGGCCAGCACCAGTAAATTGGTATCAAGGCCGGCGTGCTGCGCAATTGGGAACAATACCCCTGCCGCCGTTACGCCGGCAACCGTTGCCGAACCCAGGCAAAGGCGCAGGCAGGCGGTTGCCAGCCAGGCAAGCAATAAGGGCGGCATCGCGCTTTTTACCAGCATTACCGCCAGCGCATTGCTCAACTGGCTATCAATAAATATTTGCTTTAGCGCCCCGGCACTCCCAATAATGAGCAATACCATCGCTATATCTTTTACGGCGCCTGCGTAGCCCTCCATAATTTTGGCCAGTGGCCTTCCCTTTTGCAAGCCGAGGGTATAGGTGCTTATGATTACCGTGAGTAGCATGGCAATAATTGGTTCGCCCAGCCATTGGGCTAAAGTTTTTACAATTGGTGCCGCCCCAAAAAGCACCGGCAGCAAATAGGCCAGGCAAATGAGGATCACAGGCAAAAGCGAAGACAAGATGCTATTGACGATACCGGGTAATTCATGATCGGGCAAAGCGACGGTGCGGTGGGCAAACTGCGACCCGTTTGGCCCGATTTTTTTTAATGTGTTGGCAAATATTGGCCCGGCTATAAGGATGGCAGGAATAGCAATGACCAACCCGTAGCCAAATGTTTTAACGATATCTGCATGAAAAACGCTGATGAGCGTCATGGGCGATGGATGCGGGGGCAAAAAGCCATGCATTACCGACAAGGCGGTGAGCATGGGCATACCTACATACAGCAAAGGCAAACGATAGCTGGAAGCCACTGAAAAAATTATAGGCACCAACAGTATAAACCCAACATTGTAATAAAGCGGGATACCCACTATAAAGCCGGTTAATGCCATGGCGTAGGTAACGTACTTAGCGCCAAACAAATCATGCATGAAATGAGCTATGCGCTGGGCGGCGCCGCTTTCGGCAACCAGTTTGCCCAGCATGGCACCTAATACGATGATGATGGCAACCGACCCCAGGGTATCGCCAAGCCCTTTATTTATCGAGGCGATAACAGTTGAGAACGGCATCCCGAATAAGCAGCCGGCCAGCAACGCCACGATAATAAAGGCAAGGAAAGCATTAACCTTTGCCCATGTTATCAGCGCTACCAGTAGCAGTATACAGAAGATTAGTACGAATATCATCATCGTTGGTCAGCTATCTTTATTAATGAGAATCGCGCGTCACAACCGAACCCGAGTTCCCTACCAGGAAATCAAGGTCGGCTCCTTTATCGGCTTGCTGTACGTGGCGCTGGTACATCGATACATACCCCCTATCGGTATGGTAGGCTGGCTTTTTCCATAATAGCCGGCGTTCTTCCAGCACGGCATCATCAACCAGCAGATCGATCCTTCGTGCGGGTACATCCAGGCTTATCATATCTCCGTTTTCTACCAGGGCCAGGTTGCCGCCAATGGCCGATTCGGGAGACACATGTAGAACGACAGTACCGTATGCCGTGCCGCTCATGCGCCCGTCGGATATCCTCACCATATCTGTTACGCCCTTATCCAGGAGTTTTTTTGGCAGCACCATGTTACCTACTTCGGGCATGCCGGGGTAGCCTACCGGACCCACGCTTTTCAATACCATTACGCAGGTTTCGTCGATATCCAGGTCCGGGTCGTCAACCCTGGCGTGATAATCTTCTATAGTTTCAAAAACTACGGCCCTGCCGGTGTGCTGCATTAGTGCAGGGGTGGCTGCAGAGGGTTTGATAACGGCGCCGTTAATGGCCAGGTTCCCTTTCAATACAGCTATGCCCGCCTCCGGAATGATAGGATCCGAGTAGTCTGCGATAACTTCTTTATTGTAACAGATACTATTGCTGGTGATGTTCTCTGCATGCGATTTACCGGTAACGGTTACCGTGCTCATATCCAATTCACTGCTAAGCTCCTTTAGAATTACGGGTAAGCCTCCTGCGTAAAAAAAGTCTTCCATCAGGTACTTGCCCGATGGCATCAGGTTAAGCAGCAAGGGGATTCTGCTGCCAAGCTTGTCGAAATCGTCGATGTTCAGTTCTACGCCAACCCGCCCTGCTATGGCTGTTAAATGAATAAGGAAATTGGTTGAACCGCCGATTGCGGCGTTTACTTTTATGGCGTTTTCGAAAGCAGACCTGGTCAGTATTTTTGATATGGTAAGATCTTCCTTCACCATTTCTACAATGCGCCTGCCCGATAATTGCGCCAGTACTTTTTTCCGCGAGTCTACAGCGGGGGTAGCCGCCGCGCCGGATAAACACATGCCCAGCGACTCCACCATACAGGCCATGGTAGATGCTGTCCCCATGGTCATGCAATGGCCCGCGCTGCGCGACATGCAGCTTTCTGCTGCCAGGTAATCATCGTTGGTTATTTTGCCGGTCTTCAGGTCGTCCGTCAGTTTCCAAACTGCCGTGCCCGATCCTATATCGGTTCCCCGGAATTTTCCGTTCAGCATAGGCCCGCCGGGTACTACGATGGTTGGCAGGCCAACGCTGGCCGCCCCCATCATGGTGGATGGCGTAGTTTTATCGCAACCCGTAAGCAAAACCACCCCGTCGATAGGGTTTCCGCGTATCGATTCTTCGGCATCCATACTGGCCAGGTTCCTGAAGAGCATGGCGGTTGGTTTAAGCAAAGTTTCGCCTAATGACATGATGGGGAATTCTACCGGGAAACCGCCCGCCTCATAGACACCGCGTTTAACAGATTCCGCCAAATCGCGTAAATGGGCGTTGCAAGGCGTTAGCTCCGACCAGGTGTTGCAGATACCGATAACCGGCCTCCCATCGAACAAGTCGGCAGGCATTCCCTGGTTTTTCATCCAGCTACGGTATAAAAAGCCCATTTTACCCGACTTACCAAACCAATCCGAACTTCTGAATTGTGACATTATATATTCGTTTTATAATTTATATGGAAGCATTGCTAAAATTGCCGTCGACAAGACGCCAAATTTCAAGCTCGTTAGTATCCTTTAATTCTTTTGGTAATAAAGCCTGCGGCATACCCTGGTAACAAACCGGCCTGGTAAAGCGGTAGATAGCCCCGGTGCCAACAGATGTACTGCGGGCATCGGTTGTAGCCGGGTAAGGGCCGCCATGCACCATAGGTGCTACTACCTCTACGCCGGTTGGATAACCATTGATAATAAGCCTCCCTACCTTGGTTTCGAGCACATCCAGCAAGTCTTTATATGCCGGTAATTCCTCATCTGTAGCGTGTACCGTAGCTGTCAGATGGCCCGACAGGTTCTTGGCAAAAGCGAGCATTTCTGCTTGCGACGACGCGGTGATTACGATTCCGGAAGGCCCGAACAATTCCTCCTCCAGGTGATTGTGTTGGTTATATGCTGTCAGGCTAGTTTTAAAAAGTACGGGCGCATGTTGCCGGGCATTATCCGTTTCCCGGCCTTCGGCCAATATTTGCAGCCCCTTAAGGCCCCGCCTGGCCGATACGCCCGAACGATAAGTCTCTTCTATAGCAGGTGTTAGCATAATGCCACCTGTGGCGGCATTTAAATTATCCGCTATGCCCTGATGAAACAGCCCATCTTCACTGCCCGATTCATGTATCAACAAACCGGGGTTCGTGCAAAACTGCCCCACGCCCAGCGTAAGTGCGCCTACATAACCGGCGGCAATCGCGTCCCTACGCTGCTGTAAAGCCTGCGGCAATACAAACACGGGGTTGGTGCTGCCCATTTCGGCAAAAACCGGTATAGGCTCGGGCCTGGCGGCGGCGGCATTGTATAATAAGCGCCCAACTCGGTAAGAACCCGTAAACCCAATCGCTTTAATTGCAGGGTGAACGGCAAGCGCGGCACCAACCTGCGGCCCATCGCCATGCAGCAAGGAAAAATAACCCATGGGCATATCACTGGCAGCACACGCGGCAAGTATAGCTTTACCCGCAATTTCGCAAGTAGCCGGATGGCCCGGGTGCGCTTTAAATACAACGGGGCAACCAGCGGCTATCGCGCTTACGGTATCGCCACCGGCGGCGGAAAAAGCAAGCGGAAAATTGCTGGCCCCAAATATGGCAACCGGTCCAATTGGCCGTTGCATAGACCGGATATCCGGCCTTGGTGCGGGCTTACGTTGCGCATCGCCGGTATCTATTTTGGCATCTACCCAATGGCCATCACGCAATAGCTTAGCAAATAATTTAGCCTGATTGATGGTGCGGGCCAGTTCACCTTCTATCCGAATGGTGGTTAGTGCGGTTTCCAGGCAGGCCATTTCAATAAGCTGCGGGCCGGCTTTCTCCAGTTCAAGTGCAATGGCTTCCAAAAAGAGGGCCTTTTCGATACCGGTTTTATTGCGGGTTATCGCGAAATCTCTTTGTGCGGTAGCAACAGCTATTTCGATATCTTGTGCCGAGGCATTGAAAAAACGCCATTCCAGATTTTCTCCCAACGCCCGGTTCACCGCGTAGAAATATTCGGTGCCCCAAGCGATGCTTTGGCCGTTTATCAATTGCTTTCCTTCCAGGTTCATCATCATTTATTCCCCTACCTGGTTTGTAAGCGTGCCTATATTGCCGATGGTGATGTTGATTACGTCGCCATAATTAAGCGTGAACGAATCGGGTGGTACGATGCCTGTACCGGTCATGAGGTATGCCCCCGCCGGGAACGACATTTCCATAAAAAGATATTTGGCAAGTTCCTGGTGCGTGCGTTTCATCCTGCTGATCAAAATCTCATCAGCAAACATCAGCTCGTCGCCCCTCAGTATTTCCAGTTGGATTTTGGTGTCGGGAGAAATTGGCGCTGCTGGTACATATAAGCAAGGCCCAACAGCTGCTGCGCCATCGTATGATTTTGCCTGCGGCAGGTATAGCGGGTTTTCGCCCTCAATATCCCTCGATGACATATCATTGCCGATCATGTATCCTTCGATAGTACCCGCACTGCAGATAAACAAAACCAGCTCCGGCTCGGGCACGTTCCATTTAGAATCCTTACGGATGCGTACGGTACCACCCGTTCCAACCGCGCGGTGTGCGGGCGATTTGAAGAATATTTCGGGGCGCTCGGCACTGTAAACCTTTGCGTAAAAATCACCGCCGCCTGCATCTTTAGATTCCTCCATGCGGGCATCCATGCTGCGCAAATAGGTTACGCCCGATGCCCATATTTCCTGATTGGCGATAGGCGCGCTCAGCTTTTCCAAATCGGATGATAGCGCCTCGTTAGCCGTGAGATTTGAGATATCCTTAAGCGCCGCGTTATGCAGCCCTTCCCGGTTTATGAAACCGTCCCAGGTCCACTCGGCAGAGCTGTAAAGCTGGCCCGAGTATTTGACGATAACTTTATCAGTAGTCTTAAAAATATGCATAGCTGTTTATATTATGCCGCTTACCTGCGGTATTAATTATGGTCAAAAAAAAATGCGTTCGTTCGGTTACAATTGGTTACAATACAAAGAATGGTAAAGCAAATCGCTTTATCTTCTAAAAAACCACAGCGATGATTTTTACACAAAAAAATCGCTGCTGCAAGCTCCGGGCCTTGAGTGTTCGAAACATGCGGTCATGTCCGCATCGCAAGTTAACTCACCCCGACGGCACTATCGTGCGTCGACCCTCTCTGCTTCGCAAAGAGGGTAAAAGCTTTTTCCTACACCCTCTTTCCGCTTGCGGAGAGAGGGTCGGGCAGCGATAGCGTACCCGGGGTGAGTCAATATTCGAGCGATAAGAAACGATTTCAAGGTTTCGAACACTCAAGGCTCCGTGTTATGAATTAACTTCCTTTAAATCAACACTTTCATTATTTAAGAGGATTGGTTTTTTATGCCAGTAGGAGGCTAATAAAGAGCCGGTGATATTCATCAACGTTGAAAATATAACCGGTGCCAGGCCAAGCGTACTTATTTTACCCATGCCTTTTGCCAGCCCTGCTGCCATGCCGCCATTTTGCATCCCAACTTCTATGGCTATGGTGCGGCAGTCCCGCTCTTCCATCCCCAATAATTTTGCCGACCAGAAGCCAAGCAAATAGCCGCCGATATTGTGCACCAACACCAGCACAGCCAATAATAAGCCCACCTTAAGCAGGCTATCGCGCCCGGCTGCCGTAATGATGATAATGATGCCAATGATACCTGCCATTGACACCAACGGCATTATTTTTTTGAGCCAGTTTGCACGCCCCTTGGCTACAGACGAAAAAAGCAAGCCCAGGGCTATGGGTATCATCACCATTTTAAAAATATCCGCAACCATTAGCCAGGGGTTTATTTTGATGAGCGGGCCGGCAAGTAAATTCATCAAAAAAGGGGTTACCACCGGCGAAAGCAACGTGGATATACTGGTAATGGTAACCGACAGGGCCAGGTTTGCCTTAGCCAGGTACGATACCACGTTAGATGCCATACCGTTGGGGCAGCAACCAATAAGTATGATGCCCGCCGCTACTTCGGGCGGCATGCCGGCAAACTTTACGCTCAATGTGGCTATGCTAAAGCCGAGTAAAGGCATGATGATAAAATGGCTCACCACGCCTATCAAGATGCCTTTAGGGGCCTTTAAAACGCCCAGGAAATCCTTGTAATGCATAGAGGTGCCCATGCCAAACATAATTAGCTGGATTAGCGGGATAATCAGCGTAGCGTATTTAAAACTGCCATAGCTTACAAATAGCGTGGGGTAATAAAGCGCCATTGCCGCCGCCCCAAAAATAACTACCGTGTAAGCAAAGCTTTTGGTTTTTGGAAATGCACGTGCGCTGATGGCCAGCAGCAAAAAAAACGCAAGCAAGTAGGGGCCCGCATAGGCCAGCCCCCTAAAAGCAATGGTTAATAAAAGCGTGACAAATGCAGCTATAGCCAAAGCGGCAGTTGCTTTGTAAAAAGCACTCATCCTCCAAACCATCAGGCAAAGAAAGGCACGCCCGGCACGGCGTATTTTTTAAGGCCCTCTTCGTTTATCTCCACGCCTACACCCGGCTTATCAGATAAAACCAGGAAGCCTTTTTCGATAAAGGGTTTATCGTAGGTTACGATCTCTTTCCATTTAGGTTCGGTGTCGCTCAGTGTCTGCCATTCCAGAATGTGAAAGTTGGGTACCGATGCGCAAACATGTGCCGTAGCCATAGCGCCCAGGAACGAACCCACCATATGCGGCGAAAACGGCACATAGTATAGGTTGGCCAGGTTGGCTATCCGCTGCCCCTCGCCTAAGCCACCACATTTCTGCAGATCGGGCATTACAATATCTATCCCGGCTTCCGATAGTAGCCTGGTATAGCCATACGCCAGGTAAAAATTCTCCCCGGCACAAATAGGCGTGGTTGTTTCCTGGGTTACGGTTTTATATACATCAATGTTATCTGCGGGTATAGGCTCTTCCAGCCACATCAGGTTTAGAGGTTCCATCATCTTGGCAACCCTTCGGCCGGTAGTTGCATCATAGCGGCCATGCATATCTACACAAATATCAATATGCGGCCCCACCTCCTTTCTTACCGCAGCAATGGCATTGTACATCCGTTCAAGCTCGGCGTTGCTGGCGGTCCAGTTATATCGGTCGAACTTATTCGGGTCGCGCCCATCGTCAATATCAAATTTTACAGCGGTGTATCCGCGGTCGATGGCGCCCCGGGCAGCTTTAGCATAATCCTCCGGGACAGGGTGCGTAGCGGTATATAATTCGGTATCACAATACACCCTGCATTTATCGCGGTATTTACCGCCCAACAGCTGGTAAACCGGTACACCCAAAGCCTTGCCGGTAAGATCCCAAAGCGCGGCCTCGATAGCGGTGAGTACAGCAACGAACATACCCGACTGTGCCCCGCCAAAAAAGTTTGCCTTACGTATTTCTTCGGCTATACGGTTAGGGTTTAGCGGGCTGCGTCCTTTCAGAAAAAATTCCAGTCGTTTAACCAGGTAATAGGTGCCTGCAATGGCATCAACCCCTTCCCCAGAGCCCCAAATGCCCTGATTGGTATATATTTTCACAAAAAGCCCGCCCCCTGCGTAGGCGCATTTCACCTCGGTTATTTTAAGGTCGGTTGGTGCCGATGCCTGCGATGTTCGCTCTTTGGCATCTATTAACCCCTGCCCAAATGTTTTGCTCAGCGGTGCTGCCAGCGCAGCCGCGCCGGCTATGGAAGCCTTCGTAAGAAAGCTGCGCCTGTTTTGATTGTTTGACATAATTTTTTATCGTTATAGGTAGATTGTTTTACCAGGTTCGGTTTTTCAGGATGTTTTGTATTTGCTCTTTAGGTACGGGCAACTCGTTGATATGCGCATTTAGCCAGGCCGAAAAATCCTTTTCGATATCGTCGCTCCAGCGGGCATCTATCTGCCCGGCGGTATATTTCCCTTCTTTTAACCGCAGGTGGCCAAACATATCTCTCAGCCTTACTATTTCAGAGGTGGTTACCACTTTTTCGGCCAGGTGCGGCGGTATAAATATTACTACGCCGTTTTCGCCGAGCACTACATCCCCGGGCATTACAGTAGCCTGTTTAATGCGGGTGGGCTGGTTGATGCCAATGATCATGGTATTGAGGTCGCCCGGCGGGTTATGATACGATGGATCGTAGCTTTCTACGAATGAGGTAAAACCGCCAATCTCTTTGAGTCCGCGGATATCCCTTACGGCACCATTGTAGACTATACCGTTGCCTGTTTTAGCGTATATGGCGTTACCCACGTTATCGCCAATGGTTGGCCCGTTCTTATGCGCACCAAATTGGTCTGCTACGTACACATCGCCTTTTACCAATAAATCTACCGGCCAGGTATTCTGGCCTTTTTTGCCTTGTGCTTTACCCCGGTCGTCTATTGCCTTCCACACATCGGGCCGTGCCGGCATAAATGTTGCCGTTACCGCGCGCCCTACCAAAACGCTATCGGGGTTTATTACTAACCAATTTTCGGTTATTTGGTAGGCGTAACCGGCATTCTTTAATACGGCCCAGGCTTCTTCTATGCTCACTTTTTTCATCCTTGCCAAAATAGCATCAGGCACTTTGGGGCGGCCATCGGCAAAGCGCTCGCCTTTCCACTCGGGTGTGAGGAATATCAGTTCATCTTTGGTGATTTGCTGCGCCGAAGCAGTTTGACAAAAGATACAGCAATACAATAATGCAGCACCTAAAATGCCGGGGAGTAAACGCCATTTTCTCATAATACAATTTGATGCGCATACTGATCAGCGGGGCGGCCCCGGGGCAACAGCAGCTTGATTTAATTTGGGACTGGTTATAATTGTTTACAAATAATGGCAATATAAAACCCGCAAAATACCATTAAAAAACAGCGATGGTTTTTATACAAATGTTGGTTTGATAATGCGTAAACTTGCTTTTTATGGGTGCCGGTTTATGGTTCCCAAATACCTGTTGCGGTACTGTGAGTACCGCAGCAGCATACCAATTATATATTCTGAATGAATCAATTGATACTTCAGCAAGGGGCATCTAAAGAACTCGTGCATTTTCCGCACATTCTGGAATTTGCCCACAAAAAGAATAATACTATACAACTTAACTCCTTTAACAGCAACGTTACAGACTGCATTTGCCTGTATTATATTTTGGAAGGGAAGCATACCTGGATAATTGATTCACAGGAACACACCTTATACCCGGGAGATTTTGCGATAGTATTGCCGGGCCAGCGCATTGGCGGGCAAAGCGGCATATTAAATATCGGTGCGCTTTTTTGGATAAAGGTAGTCGCCGAAGACCACGGCAAGCTTCTACTGGGTAAATGGAGCGGGCTGACTAAAAAAGAAAAAATATCTGTTAACCAAATTTTGCTGGTAAATAAAGAGCAGCACGTTTTGAAACTAAAAGAGGCGCATGTACTGATGCATAATTTGCAAGCCGAGCTGCAAAACGAAGAAGTAGGTTTTTACACCCGCGCAAACCAGTTACTGGATGAGCTTTTTGTTTTGATAAGCCGGCAGCTCATCAGGCAAAATAATTCGAGGCGAGATTTCCCGCAAACTTTCTTAAAATTAGAACAAGCCTTAAGGCAAGACCTGGCCCACCAATGGACGGTTGAAGAAATGGCCACGCTAATTGGTATGGGAACAACCGCGTTCACCGAAAAGGCGAAAAATTACTCCGGGTTTTCGCCGCTGAACTACTTAATCAACATCAGGATAGCCGAAGCCACCAAGCTTTTAAAAAGGAACGAGGTAAACATTACGGATATAGCGCTTAACACCGGCTTTTATTCGTCGCAGCATTTCTCCACAACGTTTAAGAAACTTACCGGTTACACACCAACCGAATTCAGGAAAAATAAAACAACAGATCAATAGCATACATTATGAACTGTATCATCATCATAGAAATGGGCACGGCCGCAGTAAAGGTTTTTGCCTTCGACCTTTCGGGCAATTTAATCAGTTCCTCTAAGGGGCATTACCCTACTTTTCATGAACAAAACGACCATAGCGAACAAGACCCGGAGCAGATGTTTATCACGATGTTATATATCTTAAAAAACCTGCTTATAGAGAAGATATACCCTAAAAAATATACGGTAAGCTGCATCTGCTTCGGTTCATCTATGCATAGCTTGCTGGCGGTAGATAAAGACGGCATCCCCCTGGGCAACGCCATTACCTGGGCCGATAACAGGGGCAAAAAAGAAGCGGCCGAATTAAAAGCGAGCGCACTTGGCGAAGAGATTTATAAAGCCACCGGTACGCCTATACACCCCATGTCGTCGTTAATAAAAATTGCCTGGATGAAGAATAACGATCCGGCAAAGTTCGGGTTGGCGAAAAAATTCATGCCGATGAAGAGCTATATCATACAGCAGCTTACGGGAGCATGTGTGATAGACTACAGTATAGCATCTGCGACGGGGCTGATGAATATCCACAAACTGACGTGGGATGAGGCGGCTCTGAATTTTGCAGGCATCACTCCCGAAGAGTTACCCGCTTTGCACCCTGTTTTCTACTCGGGCGTAACACTAAAAAAAGAATATCAAAGGGTTTTAAAATTGCTGCCTACAGTAAAAATCCTCATCGGATCGAGCGATGGCTGCCTGGCAACCCTGGGTGCAGGCGTTTGGGGCAATAACATGGCTACCATAACTATCGAAGATAGCGGTGCGTTCCGCATCATCGGCGACAAAATAATAGAGGACCCAAAACAGCAGATTTTCAACTACCTGCTCACCGAAAAGCACATCATTACCGGCGGGCCAACCAGTAATGGCGGCGTGATATTCAATTGGTTTACCAAACAATTCGGCGATTTTCAGAAAGCTTTTGATATCGATCAATCAATGGAAATGCTGATACAGGAAGCGGCAACAGTTGAAGTTGGCTCGGGCGGCTTACTCTTCCTCCCCTTCTTACATGGCGAACGTGCCCCTATCTGGAACCCCAATGCCCGTGGCTGCTATTTTGGGGTAAACATAAGGCACGAGCGCAAGCATTTCATCAGGGCTACCATTGAGGGCATACTATACGAAATGTACAGCATCGGCCGCACGCTGGAAAAGCATCGCCATATTGAAGGACTCTCCATAAATGGCAACTTCGCTTCGATACCGCTTTGCACCCAAATCATTGCAGATATATTTAATAAGCCCGTAAGCACGCTCAGTCATGGCGATAGCATCGGCAGGGGGGCCTTCCTGTTAAGCGCCACCGAGATGGGTATTTATCCTTCACTGGAAGAAGCCTCTAAAACAGTTGCCATGCAACAAACCTACTATCCTAAGCCCGAAAACCACCAGGTTTATGCCCAATACTTTAAAGTGTTCGAAAGCCTGATAACCAAGGTGGCAGATGAGTTTGATATCATCTCCGATCTGCAACAGCGTTACAGCTAATAGCAAGATGGAGGCTTTGAAGAGTAATAGCCCATCATAAAACACATTTCATAAGACGTTCCTCTGGAACGTTTTCTTTTTTTTCATCCCTTCGGGATGTTCTATGGGTAGAAAATCTTCCCATAAGACGTTCCTATGCAACGTTTTCTTTTTTTCATCCCTTCGGGATGTTTTATGGGTAGAAAATCGGACGAACATCCTTACGTTCCATAGGAACGTCTTATGCATTATCCGTCTGTCAAGTCATGGGCTATTACTCTTTGAAGCCCCTTGTGCGGAGCAAAGGACGGCTTGCCGGTAACCTTAGTTCAAGTAAACCTCTGCCTGCAAGGCGTTGTCTTTTGAATTTGGGCCTATTAATATTTTATATTTCCCGGGGCGCAAGGTTAACTTCCCGGCCTGTTCGTTCCATTTTTTAAGGCTGCTAAGCGGTATAGACACTGCAACATTTTTAGAAGCACCCGGGCTGAGGCTTATCCTGTTAAATTGCCTTAATTCTTTTAATGGCAACAATTCATTAACACCATTCGGATACTGTATATATACCTGCACAACCTCATCACCGGCTTTCGCTCCCTGGTTTTTAACATTAACCATTCCGGTTATTTTCCCCGCGCTAACTTTCATTTTTTGTTTTCCAAACCTATAGCCAAATTTGCTATAGCTAAGCCCGAAGCCAAAGGGGTAAGCTACCTCACCTTTAAAATACCGGTAGGTACGGCCGGCCATGGCGTAACTTTCAAATGGCGGCAAATCGCGGTCGCTTTTATAAAAGGTTACGGGCAACCTGCCGGACGGGTTGTAATCGCCAAAAAGCACATCGGCAATTGCGTCGCCCGCGGCCTGGCCGCCGTACCAGCCATTCACTATTGCCGGTATATGTTTATTTTCCCAATCCATGGCAATTGCGCTTCCGGTCATCAGCACAAGCACCACTGGTTTTCCGGTAGCATACAAGGCCTTCAAAGTTTCGGTTTGGATAGCCGGGAGCGCAATTGACGTACGATCGCCACCCGAGAAACCGGGCTGGCTAACAGGCATTTCTTCACCTTCCAGTTCGGGCGATATGCCGCCTACAAACACAATAACATCAGCGTCGCTAACCCGCGCAGCAATATCTTCGGGCTTGTTTTCTTTTACCCTGCCGGGTATCATTTTTATAGCAGCAATCCGGCCGGGGGCACTGCCCTGGTAAAATTCAAGTACAATTTGATATTGCTTCCCTGCCGTGTATTGCTGTACAAAATCAATAGTAGTTGAGCCGTGCAGCCTCCAGTCGGCGGCTTTCTCTACACCATCAACCAATAAGCGGTAGCCATCCCTCCCGGTAATTTTAAAACTGTATAGCCCCGTGCTATCCGGAACAAAAACCGTGGACCAACGGGCCGAAAACCCATTCGCTTTTATGCCGCCTGCCACGTCGCCATTTTCGGGCCAGCGGTGCGTTATGGTTTCCTCATAATTGGTAAATACCGGCTCGCCGCTCAATTCGGTATTTTTAAAATACGTTACCTTGAAACCCCGATGCCCATCGATTGAAAAAACGGCGGGATTGTTTATGGCAGAGGCTACACGGTTATCGGTATAGCTCGTTGCCCTTTCATAATAAACATCAGTGCCTGCACCAAACTTCGCCCTGATGGCCTTTAACGGTGTGGTAATTACCGAAGGGAACCCGTTATAGTTGCCCAAAACCGAAGTTTCATTATCAGCGTTGGGGCCAATAACCGCGATTTTTTTGTACGTTCTTTTTAAGGGAAGCAATTGCCCTTCATTTTTTAGTAACACGATAGACTGCCGGGCCATTTTAAGGGCAAGTTGCTGGTGCGGCTTTGCCTCTAATACTTCTTTACCTATCAGGTTATATTTACAATCCTTATCAAACAGCCCCAACCTAAAACGGATAGTGAATAACCGCCTTACCGAAACATTGATCTGCTCCTCATCTATCAGTTTATCTTTAACGGCCTGCACCAGGGCCTTATAAGCATCCGTGCCACATTCCAGATCGGTACCATGGAACACGGCATCTGCTGCGGCGCTCGCCGGCCCGGTATGGGTTTTATGATTTTTAAAGAAATCGTCGATGGCCCAGCAATCCGAAGTAACGTAGCCTTTGAACTTCCATTGGTTGCGCAGGATATCCGTCATCAGCAAATCGTTGCCGCAGCAGGGTTGCCCGCCCAGCGCGTTGTAGGCGCACATAACGCCTGCTACTTTAGCATTTACAATAAGCTCTTTAAAGGCGGGCAGATAGGTATCCCACAGGTCGTAATTGCTAACGGTAGTGTTAAATGTATGCCTTGATGGTTCGGGGCCGCTGTGTACCGCAAAATGCTTGGCACATGCAGCAGCGGTAAGATAATGCGGGTCGGTGCCCTGCAGGCCGTTTACAAAGCCTTTTCCAAGCTGACCGGTTAGGAATGGGTCCTCGCCATAAGTCTCCTGCCCCCGCCCCCATCTCGGGTCGCGGAAGATATTGATGTTAGGTGTCCAGTAAGTGAGGCCGTGGTAAATACCCGTACTGCCATTAGCAGCAGATAGATTGTAGATAGCGCGGCCTTCCTGCGCAATGTAAGTGCCCATCAGCTTAAAAGCGGCCGGGTCCCAGCCTGCAGCCATGCCAATGGCCTGCGGGTAAACGGTAACGTTATACTCTGTGCGGGCTACCCCGTGCAGGCTCTCGTTCCACCAATCGTATGCCGGGATGCCTAACCTGGTAATGGCAGGTGCTTTGTTGAGCATTTGCAATACCTTTTCTTCCAGCGTAAGCCTTTTTACCAGGTCGGCAGCCCTGGCTTCGGCGCTAAGCTTTGGGTTTTGGAAGGGCAGCGAATTGCTTTGTGCATTTAATTTATTGAGTGGGCTGCCGCAAATGCTACAAAGCAGTATCAATAAAAATGGCTTGCTCCATATCGTGTTTAAATATCTCATGGGTAATTATCAGCTTTAATAAAAAGCGGTTCTTTCGTGCCGAAAAACATGGCCGGCGAAACCCTTTTATAATTGGTGGCGGCAAGTTATTGGTTTTGCCAATGGGTAACTTCTAATAAAACCCCCTGTTGATTTTTACACAAATGGTTAATTTGGAGCACAGCGCTAAACATCAGCGACAATGATTTATGGGTTGCATTTTGATGCCTTTTCTACCGCAAAAACAGCTGGAATTTCCTGGAAATTTATAGCTAAAACAGGTGCGATTTATTGGAAAAAGCTGGAATTTTTTTTGGGCCAAACACTCGCAATTTTGGCAAAAACCGCCATTCCATGCAAATTTGGCACTTTTGATGTCTGCGCATAAAAAGCCACAAAAAGCAATAAAAACACCGAAAAAACTCCGAAAAACACAGATTTTTTACGATTTTTGGGCAAATTTACGCAAGTAGCAGAAGCGGCAAACCGGTAGGTAAGTGCCTCCCGGCCCGGCCTGATTTCACCGGTTTTTTCCAAACTTTCTATAAAATAAAACTGGACAAACCCCACTCACCAAAACGCGTGTTTTCCGGATTTTAGTGAGTCCTGAAATTCCACTTGGAATTATCGCTGTTCATATCAAATTTGGCTAGCGTGGGCGTGCTGTCTCCTGAAGATACTAAGGCCAGTTGCTCTTTGGAGTTTGGAACAGCCTTCGGCATAATCCTATACGTCCCATCCGTCAACTGATCTATACGCCATAATTGCTCAGGCGCACCGGTGAATGTTGGTACGGTTATGAGCTCAGCTTCTGCAGTTGCGGCTAAGGCACGGTTGGTACCGGCAATCACTATTTTATAATACGGGCCACCCAGGTATCCTCCGGCACCCACAACCGGCGAAATTGTCCATTTCTGATGTGGGCGAAACATATAATCTCCTATGGTAACCCCTATGTTGGTGGTCGGCCAGCCTGCAATTACATCTGCCAATTCCTGTGAAGGCACCGGTTTTATAGGTTCGTTATTATCACGATTGAATCGCATCCCGCCTGGCATCCTGGTAAAATCAACGGCCAATTGCAAGGCGTAACCCCTTCGCTCAGATTCTATTTCGTAAGTTCCGTCTTTGATGTTTTCGCCTCCAACAGGCCATCCATTTTTCCAAAGTAATGGGCGTATGCCCAATACACTACGGGCGCTCTGGTCCAAATCGGCCTCATAATGGCAAGACATCTTTTCAACGCCGTTACCTACCACGAAACGCCCGAAATGCCCCGGCCCAATCAGCCTGTCGCCGGCGGCAAGCACCAGTTTGCCGCCGCCTTTGAGCATATCTCTATCCACGTTATCCAGATACGGACCGGTTACCTTTCTGGACCGGCCAACAACAATATTGTAAGTTGAGTTTGGGCCATCGCAGCAAGTACCGTGTGTACCCAGCAGATAATACCATCCATCCCGGTATACCAAATCACTGGCTTCACAATCTATGGCTATGTTCAAGGCTTTGTTGCCTTTTACACGCATGCCCGTTTTGGGGTCGAGTTCTACCAGGCGGATATAGCCGAAATAGGTGCCATAGGATAACCATAACCGCCCGTCGGTGGGGTCGAGAAGGAGGCTGGGATCTATCGCATCATTGTCCTCTATACCATCGGATGAGGCAACCACTATAGCATCCGAATACTTAAAATCAGGCGATTTTGGATCGAGCGATTTATTCCACATGGTGAGTATTTTACCATTATGGCCGCCCGCCAGGCCTCCGCCAGTGGCGCCATAGGTGACAAGGTAGCGGTCCCCAATTTTCAATACATCGGGGGCGGCTCCTCGGCCGGGCCTTACTCCGCCCTCATTCCAGGTCCAACCGTCTTCGGATATCAACCCGCCCCCAAACGTGCCGAATGTGAAATACTTCCCATCGGATTCTGCGATTGTTGAGGGGTCGTGTATGAATGGTTTGCCAATTTGTGCCACCGCGGTAAGGGTTGACCATAATGCAAAAATGGCTATAGTACTGACTGCCTTTACTGTTAATTTCATCATAAACAATTGCTGTAGAAATTCGATGTTAAATGGAACGACCGATTAATTTATTGTAAACTTATAGTGACATCTTTTATGGGCTTTCCGTCTTCATTCAGCAGGCGAACACAAAAATCACTCAGTCCGGGCCCGTTAATCAATGCGCCCCTGATGATATTTTTCCCTTTATTAAGCGTCAATCGTGGCGATACGCAATCGTCCATTACCATGCGCCTGTCTCCATCAAGCACCACTGCTTCCTTCCCATTAAGCCACCATGCAGATCCTCCGTTTGACCCTACCGCTAACCTTACATTTTGTATTTCCCGCGGGCTGTTTACAATCGTTACGGCCCAGAACAACACGGCATAAGTCTGTTTTCTTAGTCCATAGGCAAAACGAAACAATTTCACATTGAAAGTCGGACTCTCCAGCGCGTGCCACAATATTTCCTGCTCGCCAACTTTTACTTTGTCTCCATCTTTCGGGATAACGGTAAACTGGTTTGGGAAATAATCGGTTTCGAATTCCTTTTTCAGGTAGTTATTCGTAAAAACAAGATTGCTTCTTATCGACTTATTGATAGGCTCTAAGAGTAACCAACGCTGGATAAACCCATCGGAAGTGGGGCTCTTTTTTAATGCCGTTGCCCGGGTAAAGAATGGCACAAGCGTTCGATGGGTATCGTTTTCGGTTATACTATCAATTCTGGGTCTGGGTGGAAAAGACTGTGCCTGAGACCTCAACCCGGCCAAAATTACAAAGCCAGCTGCTAGCAGTAATGCATTGCGTTTAATATTCATAGTAGATACATTAACTTAAATCTTTCTCCGATTTTGAAAAAATGGCATGCGAAAACCATTGAATCAAAACTATGCTAACAGAAAAGGACAGCATCACACTAATCGCCAATAAAAGCCAACTTTGGTTCACGATGTTGCTACAGAACAAGCTATGAAAGGTTCACCCATTCATTTATTAACGTATCTACTGTTGTGATTTAGCGCAGATAGCAACAAAAATCAATAAATATGCCGGATGGGTAGTGAACTAACCGACGCGTACCGCGAACCGATGCATGCAGATGAAACTTTTAGGACTTGCGCAAAAAGCAGGCGGGCATGGATAGTCCGGGCTAGGCCGGGAAGTAGTCTTGATATGGATAATTAAGGTTTAACGGCGGCGGTTGTATACATAGAAAAAGAGGCTGTATCATCAATCATGATCAGCCTCTTTTTCTTTAAATCCTACGGACAACTTAATGGAATGCGTTTCCTTACGATGCAATTCTCAGAGGCCCGATTTTACCGTTTATACAGCCTCAACACGGTGCTGCGGCCACGGGCGTAAAGATTGCTTAGGCCTAACGATCAGTATCCGGCAACTGCTTGATCTCGATGTCCCTGAAATCGACGGGTTGGCCCTCGCTTTGCAAGGCTATAAAACCACTGCTTAGCACGGTGCCATCCTTTTTGTATTTGGGGTCGTAGCCTTTTACTATCCCTCCGCCAATGGTGGGCCGGGAATACTGCAGCACGGTATCGCCGTTGATGATATGTGTGATTAATTTACTACCCTGAACAATCAACTCTCCCTTTACCCACTGCTCGCCATCGTAGGTTTTTGAGGTAGAATTGATACAATGATCGGGCGATACGCTCCCTTTATAAACAACATCAGTGCCGGGTGAACACATATTGCCGGTTGGCCTTGGTTTCCCATCCCCCAAACCGCCTAATAATTGCATTTCTATGGATATGGGCCAGTCCTGGTTCTTCAGCATTGTCCTGGGGTCCTGCGAATGAAACATTACGCCGCTGTTAAGCAGTGTGTAGTCTGGCGCGCCTTTTTGCTGCTTACCAACAAAACGATACTCAAACCTCAGTTTAAAGTGAGAAAAAGGTGTTTTGTAATACAGGTGCCCAAACTGATCGTCAAAATCGCCGTATTGGTCATAGCTAACCCTGATCATACCATCTTCTACCCTGAATGTATTGCCATAGTTTTCGCCAACCAGGTGATGGTTTATCTTCACAAACCAGTCGTTAATATCTTTGCCGTTAAATAGCTTCTTCCAGCTTTTGTCGGCATCGCCTGTGCCTGCCAGTTTTTTTGTATTGGAACAGGCTAACAGTAGCAAACAGGAAAGAATAAACATGCACGTCTTTTTTTTCATGGCTTTGTAGTTTTGTATAGCATTGTAAATTAATCCTTTTATCGCAAAAAAATTGATCATTAATTCCGATTTCTTTTATTGCCTACACAACCCGGTGCTCCAAAGCGCACGGAGCAGCCCGATCTGGCCTCCCGGAATGTCCACTTAGGGCGATCAATTAAACTAAATTTATTAACTAATATCCTGGATTGGGGGCTAAGTTTTTATTAAGATCATGCTCTCCTCCATTAATACCCTCTGATAGTACCGTATACTCCGTATGATTGATCTCTAATGTCATACAGTGGACGGAGTGAGTAAATTCTCCCCGCATCAGCTAAATGAAATAGATTGTTATCGGAGACTGACAGGTTTTTCAAGATCTCTTCCTTTGTTCCTTTTAAAATAACCTCAGATGCGGTTTCAAATGCCAGGAGATTGGGGCCGTAAAATATGGCCACTACTTTTGGATCATCAGGCATAGCCTTGATATAAAAATTGTAGTGGAAAATCAGTTTTACTTTTTCATTGTTCTTCCATTTACGATTTATACTGTAATAGGATGAAGGCGAAACATTTGCATCCTGCTTTTGGCCATTGATGTATATATCTACTTTTCCTGCCCAAGCGGGAATTAAAAAATTAAGATTAAAAACCACCTCTTTCTTTGCTGAAACAGTAAATTCTACCGTGGAGTCTGCGGGGAAATTGCCTTGTTGCTCCAATACTATACCTTTTTCAGTCCATGCAACTTTGGAGGGAATGTACAGGTTGACCCACAAATCAGAATGACCATGAAAATAAATTCCTGAATTTAATAAAGCAAATGCCTCGATGCTGGTGCCGTTGCAGCAGCGAAAATCATTCTCTTTTAAAAAAGCCTTAACTCTGGGAGAACCAAGCGGTAAATGATAAACATTAGCTCCTGTGTGGGAATTTTGGGTTGGCAACACTGCATTGTAAAATGTATTCATGTACTCGTTGGCATAGATCGGATCGGCTGTCCATGAAAAAAGCGTTGAAGTTAGTTTCTGCGTATTGTGTGATACACATGATTCTGCAATCTCATTTGTCATCGTATTGCTGAGATGGTCAGGTACCCCCCAGTGTTCTGCGGTGAGTGATGTGGGTGTGACAACATTAGGCCGCGGCCCGCTGCTTGATCCGTTTGCGTAGGCGTGATGCTTAATGAGCATATCCCAGAAATTCACTACAGCATCATGGTATAAATTTTCCTGCGTAATGGAATATCGCTGAGCAAATCCATTGACCAATACTAAATGCGTATTGGAGTGCAACCCATTCAAAATATCTTCGTTCTTTGACAGAGGAACGGCAAACCAATCACGGTCGAATATTTTCGCTAGTGCCAGGTGCTTAGGGTCTTTTGAAATTTTATAGAGTTTATATAAAACATCGCTCATTGCACCGGCTTCGTTTGCAGGATTCGCCCCTGGGGTGTAAAGTACCTTTTCAATGGTTTCCTTATCAAGCCTGGACATTCTGTTATTGACATAAGCCGCCATTTCTACGACCATCTCATATGCCTTTTTGTTTTTGGTACGTACAAAAACATCCAGCAGCCCCTGCATGATCTTGTGATAAGTGTAATACGGTGCCCATACACCACCATACTTTTTTTCCAATGTGTCAAATTCGCTTTCCGGAAATGCACTTAAGTAACCGTTGCCCAAAGCTTGCTGGCATTTGTATAATTCATCTACCATGTAACTAAGCCGCCTGCTTAATAATGTATCCTGATACTTTTCTACCAATAACGAAACGGCGGAAAGATAGTGGCCGGTGAAATGACCTCTCAATCCAACATCCGGGGCTTCCCAGCCTTCAAGAGGCTTGGCGTTGGAGGGCAGTTTTGCATTTACCCTAAAATTGTGCAATAACCTGTCGGGGTCAAGAGATTTAACATACCTTGTGTTCAAGTCTTCCCTTTGTTTTATCCATGACGGTTTTAATACAACCGAAGCATCAGGGAAGGGCTGCGCTTTCCCGATGGCATTATTGACCTCCTGGCCAAACGTTTTTAAATAACCAAAAATGCATAATGTTACAACCGCTAATAATCTAATTTTCGTCACGAATTTTTAATTTGTTTTATAGGATAAATCGGCACCAATGAGGTATCGCGTCCTCTAAGCATAATAACGGCAAGATATATTTTTCTTTTTTGGCTCTTGTTAATTTAACAGACTTTATTTTCCCTGGGAAATGGAATCTGTTATATGAAAATAGTCAAAGTAAGTCAATATTATTTATTGTTTTATTTATTCTACTGCCCCAATGGGGCATTCCCATTGAAAATTATTTCCGAGTTTATCAGTATTCCAGATAGCCTGCATATCCCGTTCACAGATTTTCCATAAACTTCACAGTGCTTCTGAAAGGGGTTTATTTAACCAGGATTTTTACTGTTTTTGAAATATTGCGCGATGAATTACCCAATTGGAGAATGTATTCACCGGATTCGGTATTCCAGCCTTTTTTTGTCACGTCGTAAAAGGCCAGGTCCTCCACCCTTACATCCAGTTCAACTGTTTTAGTTTCGCCCGGTTGCAGGAAAACTTTTTTAAAAGCCTTCAATTCTTTTTCTGGACGCAAAACCGAACTAACCGGATCGCTTACATACAATTGCACCACTTCGGCTCCGTAGCTGCTGCCTGTATTTTTAATGGTGAATTTTGCACGGATGGTCCCGTTTTTCCCGTAGCTTAATTTATCAGCCGAGAAGCGGCTTATGGAAAAATCAGTGTAGGAAAGCCCATAACCGAAGGGGTATTGCGGCTGGATTTTTTTTGTGTCGTACCAGCGGTATCCAACCAGTATGCCCTCTTTATATTCTGCCGTTGCGCCTTTACCCGGATAAGTATTTAAGGCTGCAGCAGGAGTGTCTCCTAACGATACAGGAAAGGTAAATGGCAATTTGCCGGACGGGTTCACCACGCCTTTTAACACATCGGCAAGTGCGTTTCCTGCTTCCGAGCCGTTGAACCAGGACCAAACAATTG
>NZ_JBFUAP010000015.1:0-121446 GCF_056406215.1 Mucilaginibacter sp. P1_D10
TCATATCAGCCAATAACTTCATTAAATCGCCAATAACTTCATTAAATCTACCCGGTTCCCATTCGGACGGTTATGGTAAGTCGGCGGGAATAATGACACGAGGTTAAAATAATAAACCCCGGTACGGTTTGTCGAAATAACAAAACGGGCATCAGTTGTTGGTTTAACGGCAGCGCCGGTTGTTAATTTAAGCTCGTATTTTTTCCAAAAGGCGCTTTTTACCAAATTAATAGTCCCCGAAGCATACACCGTTTTACCGTCATTGCTTTCTATGCTTACGGTTATGGGCCCGGCAGTGTTATTCGCAATTACAGGAAGAGGGGTTGTAGGCTTGGGGTCCCAGGGGCTAAGAGGGAGTGGCCCGCTTGCTGCGCCCTTCATATAAAAAGAAGCGTTATATGTTGTATTCGGCAAAACAGGTATGCCCCAATAACCTTCATTGGCAATGCCGGCCCGGCCGCCGCCGGTATCAACCAATAGCCTTAAACAAGTAGTTAACGCGCCATTAATTGCGTGGTGCCGCTGATCGACGGGTACATTGTTGGGGTTTGGGGCAACTAATTGAATTGTGGCCTTCGCGCCGCCCTCGTTGATCACGCTCCACGCTTCCGGCGTATTTGGGTTGTCTTTAAATATCCTGTTTCTGATCAGCTCTGCATACAAACCCCCATCGTACGAATGGTTGATCTCTTCGGTCATCAGCCCATACAGTTGCGGGCTTACGTTTGCGCCGGGCTTGGTTAAATCAAGCGTAAGCTTAGGGTTTTGCGCTTTCAAGCTTGTTGCAGTGAACAGGAACAGGCACAGGCACAAACCTGAAATGGGTATTAGTTTTTTCATCATCAAAATCGATATTATTTATTGTTTTTTTAAACTTATTTATAAGGCCGACGGGGCATTCCCGTTGAAATTTCCCTCGGGTACAAATCTTACGCGAACGACTACATTAAGTAAATTCTTGAGCCCTTATTTATTTCTAATTGAATTTCCACCAGTTGAAATTAAACAAATGCCCCGGGCCACCTTTAAACACAAAGTACACATCGTGAATACCCTTTGCTTTGTTAACCGCAACGGATTGCGTTCCCCATATTTCCAAACCGCCTGTGTTTTTTACGGATAAAGTGCCCAGTAAGAAACCGTCAGGCTCGTCAATGCGTATCTCTATTATACCCCCATCTGTATTTGTTGCCACATTTGCATAGAATGACTTTGGGCCGCTTTTAAAATCGACGCTTCGTATTTTAATATAATCATCACTATCTATATCTGTTACGTATATTCCATTATTACCTTTTGCGGTACTAACACCCAATTCCCAGGCTATTGTTTCTGCCTCCTGACGAACAAAAGGATCCAGGTTTCTTACTGCTTTGATCACGCCTTCGGTAGTAGGGGTGATCATAGGAATTGTACCATCAGGTTGATAAGTAAATTGATCAATACAAACCGACCTTGTAAAGCCCCCTCCGCCCGGTAAAGCTTCGTTATGATAAAAAAAGTATGATTTACCATGGTAATCTATCATCCCGGGGTGGTTTGTAAATGCGCCGCGTTTCTTGATAATGCGCATAAGTGTATCCCGGTACACCCACGGACCAGTTGGCCCCGTACTGGTAGAATAAGCTATATGTTCCGGCACACCGCCGGCAGGATATACCATATAGTACATTTTTTTTCGTTTATAAAACCAGGGGCCTTCCTCGTATTGGGTAAAACGGTTGGGATTTCCGGTACGTTTCCCAAACCCTTGCTCTGTAAGCGGCACTGTTTGTATCTCTCCCGAATAAGAGATCATATCCTGATTTAATTTCACATAAAACAACTGTGGGTTTCCCCAATACAGATAAGCCTGGCCATCGGTATCAATAAATACCGTAGGGTCAATATCGCCACGACCAGTATAAGCTAAGGGGTGGCCAATGGCATCAATAAATGGCCCTTCGGCTGTTGTACCAACGGCTACCCCAATAGCCATACCTTTGCCGTCGGCCCGGGTCATTGGCACATACCAGTAAAATTTACCATTACGAAAAATACACTGCCCGGCCCAGGCATCTTTACTTGCCCATGAGAATGTTTTTACCGATAACGGCGCGCCCCTATCGGTCCAATTCACCATATCTATGGTTGAAAATAAGTGCCAATCATTCATAACGAACGTTGTAGATTTATTCTCGTCGTGGCCTGTATACAAAAACACGGTGTCGTGGTACACCATGGGTGCCGGATCGGCTGTAAACCTGGTTTGGATAATTGGGTTTTGCGCTTTCAAGCTTGTTGCCGTAAACAGGAACAGGCACAAACTTGAAATGGGTAATATTTTTTTCATCGTTAAAGTCAATATTATTTATTGTTTTTTTTTCACTTATTTATAAGGCCAACGGGGCATTTCCATTATTCGGAATGCGCTCAAACATTGGCATACTTTTTTTTAAAAAATTTATTTAGCAATATTTGAATTGGTATCAGGTTTATTAATGGAGTGGCAAAACTAAAGAAGAGATAATTTAATGCTGAGGGATAAAAGTTAGAAAATAGGGTACTAAATGTTAATTTGTCAAAAAAACATGTAATTGTTTTGTGTGAATAGCCTGCCTATTTGAAAGAAATTGATAAAATGGTACCGGAAATAAGTGTTTATCATTTTAAAAATTGTGACTACGGCGACTCGCGCACTTAACACGCTCATTTATAGTTTTTTGTTTGAGCGTGTATTACCACCAAGATCATCTTAATTAAGCAACGATAGTTTTAACAAAGCGGCCCCGTGTGTATTGATCCTTTTTTTATATCCGTCTTTAAAGGTACCTACATCTTGTTTTTCCCAAAGGTCCCGAACGGCTACCTTTCCTGTCAGGCCAAGTTGGGCAAAGTTTACATCCACATCCTGCGGCTGGGCCGCCAGGTTGAATAAAGCGACATAAATATCCTTACTGTTGGGTACGTGCGAATACCAAACCATTGCATCATTAGTTTTGTATAACTGGCGCGGATCGGTTCCATGTTGGTTAACGGCTATCACCTCATCGTTTGTAAACAGTTTCAATTCCTGTTCCCTGTTTTCGGGCAGGTTGCCGCCCAAAATTAACGGGGAGCGGAAGATGGTCCAAAATGTCATGTGCGAATACTCCTCGTCTATTGTAAATTTGCTATAACGCTCGGGACCTACAGGGCCCCGTTTTGACAACTTGCCTATCTGTAACATATCACAATCGGGCCAATGGCCGGGCCCGCCAATGCCTTCCCATTGTTTGCCATAATTAAACATTTCCAATACGGCGGGCCACTCGTCCCAAAAGTCATTGGCCACCCGCCACATATTGGCATTGTGTTTTAGGTTATCAGCTTTAAAAACAGGCGTAGCCCCCGGTGATGTGCTGAACACGATGGCCCTGCCGCAACTATCAATTGCCTCGTGGTAGCCCTCAAGCTCCGCAGTGCGATAAGGAGCCGATAAGTCATCAACTTTAATAAAATCAACGTCCCAAGCGGCATATAACTTCAATATTGAATTCAGGTATTCCTGCGCACCGGGTTTAGCCATATTCAGGCCAAACATGTGGTTGTTCCAGGCGCATTTTGAATTAGTATCGGCTATCATATCAGCAGTTATGCCATTAGTGCCCATTACGGGTGATTTTGCCCATACTGCCTGGCGTGGGATGCCACGCATTACATGAATACCAAATTTCAACCCCAGCGAATGGACATATTTAGCCAATGGCTTAAACCCCTTACCGCCAAATGCCGACGGAAACTTAATTGTATCAGGGGTTAAACGCCCCCATTTGTCCATTGCCAGCCAGGGGCTATAGGAGCCATCTTTAAGTCTTTTTTGAAACGGGTCGCCACTTCGGCTATCATAGGACCATAAAAAATCCACCACTATATATTGCCAGCCATGCGCCTTCAGGTTTTGCGCAACGTAATCAGCATTTGCTTTTACCTCATCCTCATGAACCGTCATACCGTAACAATTGTAACTGTTCCATCCCATCGGGGGGGTTAGCGCAACACTCCTGTTTTGTGCCTTTACAGATGTACAAAAACTAAATACTATTAAAAAAGTCGAAATTTTCAAAGTTGTGGTCATCTATCGGAGATTTATATTGTAAATAATACGTAACTGGTTGCGTCGAACGACTTATTAGTGTTTGTGATAACTGGTTTTACGCTTAAATCAGCAATTTCTTGCCTACTGCATCTTGTTAATGTCAGGATGCCTAATAAATAATTTAGAGTTTTTTTCATAAAGATGGTTAGGTGGCGACACATAATTTGCCGCAGATTAATAATTGGTTGTAACTGCCCTCCCTTGTAGGGATGAGCCTAACATTAGTTTCATTTTCAATAAGAATAAACAGGTCTGGTGAGTTTATTACACTCGCCGAATTACTAACCACTTTTAATTTGCGCTATTCTGAAAGGTACCTCAACCCATAATGCTCTAAACATTTTTGAGTGAAGCTCTTAATAAGTACCAGGCCCTCGTTAAATATTTTTTTCGATTCAGGCGATATGATAGGGTTACTGAAGAAGGCAGGGTGCTCCTTCAGCAAAATACCGATCGTTTCAAAATTCTCTATCAAAGCCTTAATTTCACTTTCATCTAATTCCGGCTCTTTTGAAATAATTTGATCTTTCATATTCCTATTTTTTAATACTATTTAGAGCTAATTGAATATATCAGTTTGAACTTGCGGAAACATGCTGGTATCACTAATCAACTCCTATTAGCGACACCTGCAGTTTTAGTGTAATTATCCTGGATAATTTAACGATCGTTGGATCAGCGTTTACTTGTATCCTGCTTTAATGGCATTTGGAACACCCTGTTCAAGCACCTTACCAAACTTTACGAAAAAATCTTTATCACATTTGCATAATTTAAATCATCAGAAGTTCTTCCCGATAAAGAAACGGTCAGTCCATTTTCATTTCTTTCAAATGGTAGAGACTGCTTAGTCGGTAACCATTCAATTTTTTTAATTTCTTTTGGAAAGTGTGCACTGTTCTTTGCAAGTGTTTTTATAACAAGTTTTCCATCCTGAGGCCAACCCATCGCTGTGGCGTAAAGCACATCGTCCTTAGTAACAAAGCGGAAATCTTCATAAGTAAATGGTTTCGCTTGCCCTTCATTAAAACCAGGGCCGCTTAGTTGCGTAGATGTTTGTTGCGCACCGCCTTCACCAAATATTTTCCACGGTCTTGTACCGTAAATACTTTCACTGTTTAATTTCATCCACACACCTATTTCTTCAACGATCTTCCTTTCTTTTTCGTCGATGCTGCCATCACCACGAACAGGAATGTTTAGCATCAAGTTTCCATTCTTACTCACAATATCAACCAAAGTCTGAATCACCGTTTTTGAAGTTTTATACCTGTTGTCGTTGTATACGCTCCTATTGTAATGCCAATCGCCAATACAGGTATCGGTTTGCCAGGGCAATGGTTGAATTTCGTTTGCCTGCCCCCTCTCAATATCCCATACCATTGCTTTGCGTTGGTTCTCATTCAACATTTTTCCATTAAGAACAGCACGAAGTTCTCCATGCTCTTTAATGCTCTTGTTGTACAAGTGAGCTGCGATTTTCAAGCCTACATCACTGACAGGCCATAAGGGCAATTGCGAATCATCGAAATAGACTACATCAGGATTGTATTTGTTTATAAGGTCAATTGTACGGTTGTAAAATTTTTCAATGTAGGCCGTGCTTAGCGGGGATACGCCATTTCCCCAGCCCCACTGCCCGTGAATGGAATTATCATCCAGGCTGTCTTTACTTAAAGGATGATTTTGTGCATAGAGTTCCTGCGGATCCAATCCTTCCCACCATTTTCCTTTTCCGTCTGCCTTGATAAGTTTTCCATCATAAGGAATGCCCGCATAGGTACCGGTTTTATCTGAACGTTGTGCAGCTTCAAACCAGCGCCATGCATGCGATGCATGAATACTCACACCAAAAGGAAGACTATTATTTTTTGCAGCTTTTGCCCAACCCCCAATCAAATCTTTTCTCGGGCCTATCTTAGTTGCGTTCCAATGCTTTTGATATTTACTATCGTACAAATCAAAATTGTCATGATGATTGGCCATCGCCATGAAATACTGTGCACCCGCATTTTTATACAAGCTCACTAATTCTTCGGGATCCCATTTCTCCGCCTTCCATTCATTGATCACATCTTTGAATCCAAATTTTGACGGATGGCCGTATTTCTCCAAATGAATTTTGTATTGCCCGGATCCTTCCTGGTACATTCCTCTTGCATTCCAGTCGCCGGATTCAGGCTGGCATTGTGGTCCCCAATGTGCCCACATTCCAAACTTTGCATTACGATACCATTCAGGTGTTTTATAATTCTCCAACGATTCCCATATGGGTTTAAATGGGCCATCAGCGATGGGTTCACTTAAATATTGTTCACCCCCCAAATTATTACCCATAGCCCGGGATAACCATAATGAAGGCAATGTTGCAGCCATTCCTTTTATTAATGTTCTACGTTCCATTGATATTTAAATTTTACAAGTTTTTTAATTAATACATCTCCATCCCCTATATAAACTGAGAAGGCGTTTAGTTATGCTCTTCAAACATCAACCTGTCAGGCGCTAAATCTTATCATTAAATCGTGCCCGTAATATGAAAGAAATCAAAATCTACATATCCGCCAGTATTCTTTGTTGCATAATTAAACAAGGCAAAACGATACCCCATAAAATGCGGGATGTCGTACGTCATTTTCAATATATTTCCAATAGGATTCCACACTTTTCCATCTATGCTGTACGAGAATTTAGCTTCATCTTTTTTATTGGTAAAATCACAATCAATTTTTAAGTAAACGTAGTTTTGTGTCAAGGGAACTTGCTGTACTTCTATAGGTTTACCTGAACTGGCATTTACCATTACTATTAATTTTTGACCATTTTCGAACTTTATTCCAACCTGTCCGAATTTTTTTTGAAAGGCACTTAATCCAGCGAAATCACCTTCCTTCATTTTGGAAACATCCAACAAAGTTGAACCCGTGCATACTGGGCCGATAGTACGTTGCGTAAGTGTATTTCTTGCCTGTACAAATGAGGTGTCAATTCGGGCTGTTTTTAATCGGAGATATCCCTTTCTTTCTTGTATTGACCAAAGTTTGTTATCCGGATTATGATTCCATTGCCATACTAAAGGGAGTGCTGCCTGTCCTTTTTGTCGTTTGAATTCATCAGAAGCAACCAAATTCGGAATCAAACCTATACTGGCTGGCAGGTCTAATGTATCCGGGGCTCTACCGTTTTCTCCTAATATGGGCCAACCGTTTTCCCACTTTACAGGAACCAGATAGGGAATTCGGCCGACAGAACCAAAATCGCGGAAAAGATAAGAGAACCAGCGTCCATCGTAAGTTTCTATCAATCCTCCCTGAGCAATTCCTCTATCCTGTAAGCCAACTTTTCCTTCCCAGGGACCATTGATATTATCTGCCCTATGTATAACTACAGTTCGGTTTTTACCGCGTGGGGCGCAAATATTAAATAGATAATATTTTCCGTTTATTTTATATAATTGAGATCCTTCAGCTGCAAGGCCCATGTCGTTTCCTGCTGGTGCGTGGGCGTTTTCGATGAGAACCCTCTCCGGAACGCCTGGTTTAACTCCCGTTAGATCCTCATTTAATTCAACAATTTTAAGCCTGTCCGCACCATAAATTAAATAGGCTTTGCCATCATCATCAAAAAACAGAGAATGATCATGATACGCTGGTTTAAAGGAAATTCTTTCCCATTTTCCTTTTTCTATATCTTTCGTTTTAAAAATATAAGTTACACCTGTGGTATATGCAAAAGTGGTTACATAATACATCCCTTTATAGAAGCGCAGACTGCTGGCCCACGAACCCTTGCTGTATGCATTTTTACCTTCGGTCAAATTTAGCTCCGGCATATCGGCCAAAGTATCATAGGCATAGTTGATGATTTTCCAATTGACAAGATCTGTAGATTTCATAATGGGCACACCCGGGCTCATGTGCATTGTTGTACTGCTCATATAATAATTTTTACCAACCCTGATCATAGACATATCTGGCACATCGGCAAAAATTAATGGATTGGTTGCTTGTTGTGCATGAACATTATTTGAGCCAAACAGGCAACTTAAAAGCGCAACACCGGATAAAAAAAATTTGATCATTAGTGGAAAAGAATTGGTGGATGATTTATTGAACCTGTTTCACATCTGAATGCAACCGGACTTAATAAAATTTCCATTCATCAAACAAAAAACCCTCTCCATGAAATACAAAATAGATATTTCCCACTCCTTTAGGTACGTTCAGTTCTATTTGCTTTGAGAGCATGGTCCAGTCCTTCGCATCACACCTCAGGGAAACAAGAGCCGGGCCTTTAAGATTATTTACATAAACATCAATTGTACCTGTTCCTTTCACCCGGGCTTCGAATTTGGCAGGGACCTGTTTGCTAAAATCGGCTCCCCGCACCATGAGACATTGTTTATCTATTTGCCCTTTGGCAACCATATTACCCACATTACCAACAGTATCGAACTGGACGCGCCCCGAAGTGCCTGCAGTGGTTTCTGCTTGCTGAAGAACGAATGGATTTAATAGGTTAAGTTGTGACGGGCCTTTAAAAGTTGCGTTGACCATGGGGAAAGTCACATCATTTGATTCATCCACCTGCATTGGCTCGATACCCACATTACGAAAACCACCCGTGGTGCCAAAATAATCTTGTAGATACATGGCATGGTAAGCAAGATAATATTTCCCTTTAAACTTGAATACGTGACTGTGATTGTTTGTCAACGGGCCTATTTTATCACCCACGTTTTCGCCAGGATTCCTAAAGTAATTATCGCGGTACTTCCAACTATCCTTATCTAAGGGTGTTTTACTCGTCATGTAAGATATGTTGCATGCGGTTGGTTTAGCAATATTGGTATAAGGCCATTCCGTGCGTTCGTCCCAATTCGTACAATAGCTATACACCCAGGTCCCATTGATAAAGTTAAGGTCACTGGCCTCATTAAAATAAGGAGCAGGTATCTTAGAAACGTTGCCGGCCAAACTGATCATATCTGCTCCTAATTTGACGATTCGGGCATTATCCGGCATATATTTCGTTTTAGGCGTTCCGGCTCCAAAACTCAGCCAGCCTGTGCCCTGGTCGTCAATCAAAACTCCGGGATCGAATGGAGCATCGACATCCACACCGGGGACAGAGCGGTCCACTATGTTCTTTCCTAATGGGTCTTTCCAGGGGCCAACGGGAGAGGTGGAAGTAAGCACGGCTGAGCCACCACCGCTATTGGAGTAATACAAATAGAAGTGCGTTTTACCATCTGCTTCCAGCCTGGATGTAATGGAAGGTGCCCATGACGCAGAAGTCCATGGCGCCAGCTTTGCTGTATTTATGAGGCCGTGATAAGTCCAGTTGACCATATCATCGGAAGACATCATGACCAATGTACGGATATGTTCGTAACTATTTTTTCCATCCTTTCCTACCTTCTCAAACTGTTGATGATCATTCGTGGCATACACATAAATCCTTCCGTTGTATTCTATAGCTGTCGGGTCGGCCGTAAACATAAAATCTAATAAAGGATTCGCATTATTGGTGAGAAGTTTCGGCGAAACTTTTGCCCATTTTACTTCCAGATCTTCATTAATTGGCTGCGTAACTTGAATTCGCCTGGCATTACCATTCGAAGCTGTGATAGTCACTATCGCCTCGCGAATAGCCCCGGTGTTGTTAGCGTTCGCGGTTAATTTAAGCGTAGCATTTCCCGGGCCTCCCGATGACTGATTTATCGTTAACCATGGAAGTGAGGTGTTGGCTGTCGCCGTCCACTTAACATTGCTGGTGATAGAAACATCGGAACTACTTCCTTCGGGTTCAAAAACAACTTGCGCAGAAGAAACAGTGAATTGAAGTTGAGGCTCAACCTGTTTCTTCTTACATGAAAAAGCAAGCAATGTGAAAAAGAGTTGTAAGCCTAAAAATATACCAAGACCCTTTCTCATATTTATTAATTTGTTCATTTTTGTTAGTTTGATTTATTTTTTCACGATCAATACCGATCATGTACGTCAAGGCAAATTTGGTATTTAGCTCACGGGAAGGCGGCACTGTGTGATCTGTTCACAGTAACGCTATTCCAGAAAACATTAATTTTACTTATATCCTTCCTTAAGGGCATTATACATGCGCTGGTCTATTATCACATTATTAGCCCTGTCTAACATATTTCCTACCTCCCACCAGAATGGCAGCATACCATTCGCTTTAGCCGTTTTGGTCGTAAAAGTTGCCCAGTAGTCCACAGACCTGTTGTTCATCAACGTATCCTTAGGCATAGGCTTGTTAGGGTCAGTCCTCCTCGGGGCTGCATATTCACCCAGCACCACAGGGATACCTTTATCAACAAAATTCACTTTCATCTTTTGGTATTCAGCTGTGATCGCAGCCTCATCTCCATTTCCAGGGGTGTTGTTGCGGTCTGGCTCAATAGTAGAAACATTCCCAGCCCCCCAGTAGTAAACCATTTTGCCCCAGCTTACATCTCCATCCGTTAGTAACGTAAATCCAGCAGGGTTGTAGTCGTGCACCTCGAGCATCAACTTGTTAGGTACCGGGTCGTGAGGCATAGTAGTCATCAAAGTAGCAGTTATAGAAATATTAGTGTGAGGCCCCTGCACAACCAGCACCCGGTAGGCGTTTCTGCCCCCGGTAGAGCGAACGGCATTGATGAATGTTTCGTGATAACCATTGAGTATGGCCATCTGCGCGACATTATCAGCCTTAGGTTCATTCGCGCTGGCAAATAGAACGTGCTCATCAAAATCACGCAGGGTTGTAGCTATCTGTTCCCATAGTGCTTTTTGCTTCGCATTAACAGAATCTTTCTTAGCATCGGTAATATTATTTTCCAGCCAGCCGTTGTCCCAGTGAATATTCACTATCACATACATATCATTATTCACGCACCACCCAACTACTTCTTTAACCCGCGCAAGCCATGCCGGGTCAATTGTTGCCTTTTTCCGGTCGCTTAGATGATTCCAATTCCATGAACAAGGAAGTCGTATCGCACTGAAACCTTTTGATTTCAAAAATTTTATATATGGTTCGGTAATTTTATTACCATTCTGCCAATCAGCTTCGCCTGGGGGCTCCATGGTATTGCCAATATTTGTTCCCATTCCCGTTCCCATTTTTGCAGCCAGTTGCGCGGCAGTACTGGTCACTCCAGTCATGTCTGGCGCTATAGGCGAGGTGTTATAACCTGGGTATATGGTGGGAGCCTGGGTAACCGTCACCCTTCTGGCCTGCCCGTTGGAAGCGCTCAGGTATAAAACAGCGGAGCGGGTTGCCCCTGTAGCATTGTCTGACAAGGTTGTTACTTGAATAACAGTGCTGCCGCTGTTACCTGATGTTGCGCTTAATTGCAACCACGAATAAGCGGGATTGCTGATGGTCCAATCGCTACTACAGGTAAAAGATAAATCTTCTGTTCCGCCTTCGGGCGTAAATGCTATAGCAGACTGGGTAACCGTTAGTTCCGGGGTAGGAGTTTTAGCCTTTTTGCATGCTATTAGTGCAATAATCGCAGTAAGAAATACTACGGATCTAAAAACATATATTTTGTTCATTTTCCTCTATAATTGAAATTTTTATAAATAATCGCCGCACTAAAAACATCTTATAATATTTTTTATAACCTGCCGGTATCACGAACAAATTCTTATTCGTGACACCGGCAGTTTTTTTAGTGTAATTGTCCAGGATAATTTGAGGATTGTTGAATCACGTTTATTTGCCTCTGGCTAACATTAATTTTACTTATATCCTGCAATAATGGCATTTACCATCCGCTGGTCCGTTACCACATTATTGGCTCTGTCAAAACCATTACTTACCTCCCACCAGAATGGTAAAATACCATTCGCTCTCATAGTTTTGGTCGAATAAATTAGCCAGTAATCCACAAACCTATTGTGCGCCGCCATATCCAAGGAAGTACCACTTTGCATTCGGGAGTCCGTCTAAAAGTTTCATATTCACCCAGTATCACAGGGATACCTTTATCAACAAACTTCTGTTTAATCTTTTTGGAATTCAGAATCGATCACATCATCTTCTCCAAAAGCGGCGTTGCAGTCTGGCTCAATAGTAATGCGTCTGGCCTGCATATAAAAAATTCAATGATTTATTTTTAACCAACTTAAATGATTGAAGAAGTAATTTGATTTTACTCCTTCAATCTAAACCTTAATTGAATTGTCACATGATTGGTTCGATTCAGTCGCCAGGCTTACTGCTTTCCGGTAATAATAATATTATCAAACATTATAGCATTAGAAGTTTCAGTATTAGGATTCAATCTGAGGCTTATTGTTTTATAATTTCCTGAAGGCAAAGCAACCGATTTTGCATCTTTATTCCACCCTGCACCACTGGCAACTGTAGGTAGAGTTACCCAAGAAGCACCGCCATCAATACTTGCTTCAATTTTTGGTTTTACAGCATCTCCTCCTTCTTCAACAGCAAATTCATAAGACAGGTTTAAATTTGTAAAACCAGCCACATTGATATTAGGTATGGTAACAGGAGCACCTTTGAATTCTATTTTCAATACAAATCCGTCACCCCACCCTTGACGCAAATTTATATTGGCATCGCCAGCGGTTTTTAAATTTACTCCGCCATTCCATGTTCCTGCCTTTGTAGTTGGTGCAAATGTATACGTATAGCGATCACTAACGGCGGCAACATTTGATTCAAAATTTTCGGAATACACAGTTTGCTGTGCTTTGGCAAACATCCCTGTTGTTAGAGCCAAAAATAATAGAGCGATTTTTTTCATTTTACTTGAGTTTTAAATATTAATAATTGTTGATTAAAAGTTGTTGATTATTTGTTTGAAAAAATTGGTATAAATAGTTTTAGGTATATTCCTTTTAGTGCTTATTGATGCATTATTTTCATACTTCTCCATTCGGTTCACAGTACCGTTACCCTGGGAAAGCCTTAGTTCAATATTATTTTTATAAATAATCGCCGCACTAAAAACATCTTATAATATTTTTTATAACCTGCCGATATCACGAACGAACTCTTATTCGTGACACCTGCAGTTTTTTAGTGTAATTGTCCTGGATTATTTGAGGATTGTTGAATCCGTTTATTTGCCCCCACAAACCTTACTTTTACTTATATCCGGCAATAAGGGCATCAAACATAGGCTGGTCCTTTACCACATTATTACTTCTGTCTAAGAGAAACCCTACCTCCCACCAGAATGGCATAAGACCATTCGCTTTAGCCGTTTTGGTCGCAAAAGTTGTCCAGTAATCCACAGATTTGTTGTGCATAGCCATATCCTTAGGAAGATAATTGGCGTTGGTGACGTCGGCAGTCCTCCTCCAGGCTGCATATTCACCCAGTATCACAGGGATACCTTTGTCAATAAAATTCTGTTTCACCGCCTGGAATTCAGTAGTGATCGCATTCTCTTCTCCATAGGTGGCGTTGCGGTCCGGCTCAATAGTAGAATGATTCCCAGCGCCCCAATAGTAAAGCATTTTGCCCCAGCTTGCATCTCCATCCGCCAGAATGGTAAATGCATAGGGCGTGTAGTCATGCACCTCGAGCATCAACTTGTTAGGTACCGGGTCGTGAGGAAGTGTAGTCATCAAAGTAGTAGTTAAAGTAGGATCAGTGTGAGGCCCCTGCACCACCAGCACCCGGTAACTGTTCTTGCCTCCGGTAGAGCGAACTGCCTTGATGAATGTTTCGTGGTAACCATTAAGTATGGCCATCTGCGCGGCATTATCGGCCGGAGGTTCATTCAAGCCGGCAAAAATAAGGTGCTCATCAAAATCACGCATGGTTGTAGCAATCTGCTCCCAAAGTGCCTTTTGCATCGCATTAACAGAATCTTGCTTAATTGCATTGGCATTGGCACTATCGTGAGAATTCAGTATCACATACATATCATTAGCCACACACCATCCAACCACTTCTTTCACCCGCGCAAGCCATGCAGGGTCAATTGTTGCCTTTTTTCGATCGCTTAAATGAGTCCAAGCCCAGTTACAGGGAAGCCGTACAAAATTGAAACCTAATTGTTTTACATATTTCACATACGATAGGGTCAATTTACTATTCTGCCAATCACCTTCGTTTGGGGATTCCATGGTATTGCCAAAATTTATTCCCATTTGAAATTTTGCAGCCAGTTGCACGGCAGTACTCGTCACTCCAGTCATGTCTGGCGCTATTGGCGAGGTGTTATAACTTGGGTATATGGTGGGGGCTTGGGTAACCGTCACCCTTCTGGCCTGCCCGTTTGATGAACTTATGTTTAAAATGGCCGACTGGCTTGCCCCGGTTCCATTTGGCGACGTCACCGTCACATGAATAACGGTACTCCCGCTCTTGCCGGCAGTTGCGCTTAATTGCAGCCATGAAAAAGCGGGGTTGCTTACGCTCCAGTCGGCATTACTGGTAACGTTTATGTCTTGGCTTCCTCCTTCGGGCGCAAAAGAAATCGTCGACACGCTAACCGTGAGGGCCGGTGCCGGAGTTTTCGCCTTTGTGCAGGCGAAAAGCGCAATGATCGCAGTAAATAATACTACGGATTTAAAAAAATAGTTTTTTTTCATTTTGTTCTATCATTTGATTAGAAATTGTATACAAATCCCCCGCACTAAAAAATATCAGCATTGATATCTTTTTGTCGCCCGCTATGATAGAGGCTCAATTGTACGTTGATCTTTTACTGTTAATTCGTTCTTCTAAATTCTTCTCCGTTATGGCGCGAATCCAAAATGGTAAAATAGAGGTTGTCATATCGGGATCCTCCTAAACTCTCTTGCCTATTTCCTCGTTTCGCTTTCCTATCCTTTTTAACAAATATTTTTCTAGACAAAAAGCCCCCACAGCGATATGCTGCCGTGGGGGCTTTAGCTTATTTAATTTTTACAATACGGATATTATCGAATGCAGCATAAAAGCCAGTTGTTGTAGTTGCTGCGCCATAATTATGCCTATATAGGTAAGCGCCGGTTTTTCCTGATGAGCCCACCAAATCGGTGATATTAGTTAAGGGAGCTCCCATACCCTCGCCCAATGCATTACTTGCACGAAACGACGACAACGGGATAGTTATAGTAACCCACCCCTTTGTTTTGTACGCTTTTCCGGTTTTCCATGGTTCCCATCTGTATATATAGCCGCCTACATCTGTTTTAATATCCAGTGCACCACCATTCCAGTCTGTCGGTACACTTATTTCCATTTTCAAGGCCCAGTTGTCCGGGGCATCAGTAAGGTTGGCTGCTGGTACCCATTGATTACTTGTTAAATTAATACCACCATTAGAAGAGCCGCCACTCAAAACACCGGTATTCACAAAAATAAACATAGTATGGTTTGTGCCCATTACGCCATTAAAGGCAGTTGTTTCGGTAAACCAGCCGTATCGGTTATTGATGTTAGCATCAATACCACCTATACCGTCCCCCCAGCCAGAAGCATTACCACCATAATCCGCATAAAGAACACCAGAACCATCCATATTTTCTATAACACCGTTTTTTAGATATGTTGGAGTATAAACATTGTAAGGAGTAGTACCAGTGCCGTACGTTGTGGTAATGGATACCGGTCCGCTTTGCGATAGCGCAGGCGCAACAAAACCAACTGACTTTGTATCATTTGATGTTGTAAAAGTAGTAACTGCGGTACCCGCAAAGGTTAGCGATTGAATGTCCTTAAAATAAGTGCCATAAATATAAACCGAATCGCCAGGGCTGGGATTTTCGTTGGAAATCCAGGAAGTAACTGGTGTGGCTTTTATTGTATCCCGGGCAATACCAGATCTGGTAGTAACTGTTACGAGCTTGTTGGATGTTGTTGCCGGCATCAAAAAGCCAAGGGAATCCCCATGAAGGCTCGAGTTAAATTTGGGGATATCGGTGCCCCCATATACCAGGTGTTGAACCAATACTAAATTTGCACCAAAAAGATAAACCGAATCGCCCGGGTTGGCAAATACATTGGAGATGGCCCAAATAACAGGCGCAGGAGGACCTAATTTAAAAGAAAATTTTGTGGTACCTGCTGACGTGGTATACTCTATAGTATAGAGTTTAGTAGAATCAACTTTTGAATACACAATGTCAGGTATTTGCACCACTGCGCTGGTGGGTGCAAACAAAGTAGGGTTAAAGCTGGCAGGAACTCCATTAAATGTGATTTGAGTTGCCTTTTGCAAATTCTGCCCGATTATAACCACATATCGTCCTGTTCGTCCAGACCAACTGGTATCAGTTGCGGGATTACCGGTACTCATAAGCGTATCTTTAGGAGATACATTATACATCCTTATGCTTGTAATGGAAGGCGGGGCGCTGTTTGTTGTTGCTTCTTTTTTACAAGCGGGCAGTAAGGCCACTATTACTAATAGCAGTGGCAAAAAAAACAGGCGGGTATTTAAAATCTTTTTCATAATAATATATTTTAACTATGTTAAATTAATAATATGGTACAGGTGGTTGAGCCAATTTAGGATCAGCTGTCATCTCCGATGCCGGAATTGGCAATGTAAACGAACTGATGGTTGCCGGCAACGCAGGTGCTACTGAGTTTGTATCCACTTTGGCTGTCCGCGTTGGATAGTCGTATGAAAACTTCGCCCGTTTTTGGTTGTTAAGGTTATTAACGGCTGCCTGCGGGTTGTAATAAGAATACCGCACCAGGTCTATCCAGTATTGCCCTTCAAAAGCAAGTTCAACTCTCCGCTCTTTCAATATGGTATTAAAGGTTAGCGACACAACAGGGTCTGCACCCGCTCTTGTTCTAACCAAATTAAAGTACCTCAGCGCATCGCCATTTGAGGTTGAGGCATCATTTCCCAAAATAGCTTCGGCATAGATCAGGTACACATCAGCCAGCCTTAAAATAGCATTGTGTTCCGGAGATGACCAGATTTCCATAGTAGGCGCGTTATTATCTTTCTCATTGCCAACAATGTGCTTTTTCATAGCCACACCGTCTGCTGTATACCCGCCGCCCGCTGCATTCAGCTCAGGATAATGTACACCGGTGAGAAACATACTCGCTTTGAGCCTGATCGAATCCTTATCAGAATAAAGCTGATATAGCTCGTAATTGGGTGATAAAGCTACCCATGCGCCATTCTTTTGAGGGTTGATCTCATTGCTCGGCGAAAAGGTTACAAATGTATTGCCATTGCCGTAACCGACGCCGGCCGCCCACTGAAGCGCGAATAATGATTCGGGGCTATCATTAAATTGCGTTTTGAAAAGATTATAATAACCCATATGGTTCGGGTCATCCTGTCCAAGCAACTGTAAATTACTGTTTTTACACACGTTGCCTGCATATAATTTAGCGCTATCCAACAATGCCTGGTCGCGCATACCACCACTTTTGTCGACACCGGACATGGTTAAGTAAACTTTGGCCAGCATTCCTTGTGCCGACCAGGTGGTAACACGCCCGGTTTGATCGGTTTTTGGAAGATTTTGCGCTGCATATGTAAGATCGGCGGCAATAAATTTATACACGTCAGAAACAAGATTACGGTTAAGTAAAGGGTCTGTTAACAGTTTGGCGTTGTCTTCAATAATGGGTACCGCGCCCCAGTAAACAGCCAAATGATAATAGGCAACTGCGCGGATAAACCTGACTTCGGCTATGGCAGCATTCTTATCAGCTGTTGAGACATCGGGGCCGGCGTTTTTTATAGCACTGATAACGGTATTACATTGAGCTACAACGTTGTACAAACCAGTCCATGCGCTTGATATAATAGGGTTTTGGGCAGTAATAGTACGGGTATAAAGCTGAACGATATCACCATTCCACGGGAAGGTAGCGTTGCCGCTTAATATATCGCCCAATTGTAGGGCACTATTATTAAATTGCCACCAGTGCGCACCGCCATACAGGCTTGCCGTAGCCAGCCGCACGTCGGCGGGGCTTTGGTAAAAATTATTAGAGCTGATCTGTGAGTTGGATGGGCGATCTAAAAAGCTCTTTTTGCACGCGGTAAATGCTACCGCCAATAGCGCGAAAACGAATATTTTGTTAATTGGTTTCATAATATCTATTTTGTTGGTGATTGCCTTATTTGCTGAAAGTTATGTTAGCGCCAAGCGTAAATACCCTTGGCTGCGGATAATAACCGTAATCCCAACCCGCCTGAAGCGGATTCCATGACCCGATCTCAGGATCCATTCCGGAATATTTTGTTATGAGAAAAGCATTGGTTACTGTAGCGTATATCCGGAAGTTGCTCACGTGTATTTTTGACAAAAGGTTTTCGGGCAGCCGGTAACCCAGCGTGATGTTTTTACACCGCAGGAACGAACCGTCTTCGATAAACAGGCTGTTAGAACGGTTATTATCGTTGGTATTGTCGTTTCTTAAGCCCACAACGGTTGTGCCGGGGTTGGTAACATGCACGTTATCAATGTCTGACGCGGAACCGGCCGGGTCGATCAGTTCTACCCTCGCGTAATTCAACACCTTTTTAAAATAGGCTGTATTATTTTGCGAATTGGTTTGTCTTATTGATTGTTCATTAAATACTTTGTTGCCATAACTGCCACTCAGGAAGAAATTCAGGTCAAAGTTTTTGTAGGTGAACGAGTTGTTGATCCCGAACTGGAACTTAGGAATAGGAGAGCCTAAAAAGGTCTGGTCTTTGGTGTCGATAATGCCATCGCCGTTCAAGTCTTTAAACATACGGTCGCCGTACCAGATACCACCACCTGAAGGCGAGATCGGATAAGTTTTACCGGCCTGGTCAGCAGGCAAGGCATGCGTTTTAAAATCGTTAGCGGTTGCGAAAATCCCGTCAAATACATAGCCATAAAAATCGCCTATAGATCTGCCTACTACGGTTTTTTCAACCACCTGGTTTATGGTGTAGGATGTTTGGGTTAAGCTGGCATCAGCACCACCCGGGCCCAGATCCAGCACGGTATTAACATTTCGCGATACAGTAAGATCGCTTTTCCAGGTAAAATTTTTAGTACTAACGTTGGTACCGCTAACCCTGAAGTCAAAGCCTCTGTTACGTACCTTACCAATATTGATAAATGGTGCCTGCATAGATCCCGGGGAGTATCCGGACGTAGTGCCGCTATATAAAGGCAGCGGAACTTTTAACAATAGTCCGCTTGTTTCACGGTCATAAACATCCAGTGAAAAACTTAACCGCCCGTTAAAAAATGCACCGTCAAGCCCGGCATTGTAATAGTCTGTTTTTTCCCATGTTACATCTTTATTCAACAAATTGCTTTGCCACTGCGCTATACCCGATAAACCATTAGCTACTGTTTGCAACTGGGTTACAAAGGTATTGCCCGGGATGCCCTGGTTATTGGTAACCCCGTAACCAATCCTTAATTTCAATTCAGTTACAGCTTTAACATTTTTCAGGAATGCCTCGTTATTGATCTTCCAGGCGAATGCGCCTGAGTAAGTGTTTACCCAGCGATTGGTACGGAAGAAATTTGATGAACCATCGGCCCGTATATTGCCGGTAAGCAGGTATTTATCATCCCATGATACATTGATACGGCCGAAATAAGATTCCTGCGCGCCGCCTGAACCGTAGTCGCCGCCATTTCTGGCGGTAGTAGCATCACCCGAATTAATGGCCTGTACGTTATTGGAAGGGAAATTTGACCGCGAGGCGTATACATTTTGAAAAGACCCAACCTGCGATTCATGCCCCGCCAATACATTGACATAATACTTGCCGAACTTGTGATTATACGTTAAAAAATTGCGGATTACCGTATAAAAATTTTGACCCATTGATGTTGAGGCATTATTAGTATTGTTAACGGTTTTGCCGAAGGTATAAGTGGGGTAAAAATTATCTTCGGTGTTAAAATCGAAATTACCCGACACTTCGTTCCTTAAGGACAGATCTCTGGTAAATTGTATTTCGGCGTATAGGTTGCCGAATACCTGGTTTCTTTTTCTAAGGTTTTTTATGATCTCGGCCATAGCCACAGGGTTAGGAGTAGAGGACACCCAACCATTTGTGTTAGTAATACCCCCCCATGAGCCATCAAGGTTTTTCACCGGGATATCGGGTGTAAGGTATAGCGCCGAACCAATAACGCCCGAAGCTGTTGAATTTTGATTTTCGTTAAGGTGGACCAACTGAAGGCTGGTTCCAACCTTAAGCCAGTTAGTAGTTTTGTTATCCAGATTTAACCGCACCGAGGTTCTTGCAAAAGAAGATCCAATGGCTATACCTTCCTGGTCAAAATAAGAGGCCGACAGTAAATACTGCGTTCTATCATCGCCGCCGCTTACGGTAAGGTTATGGTTGTTCATCGGCGCTCTGCGGAATAATTCCGCCTGCCAATCGGTACCGGTACCTAAGTACTCTGGATTGACAAATTCTGGCCTTACATCAAAGCCCCATACTTGCCCTCTTGCATTAATGAAACCCGCATGTTCCTTCAGGTTCATTGTGGGAAGCCTTTTCGCTATCGCCTGATATCCTGAATAGAAATCATAGGTTATTTGCGGTGCCCCCTTCTTTCCTCTTTTTGTGGTAATAACAATTACACCATTGGTTGCCTGCGAACCGTATATGGCCGTTGCCGATGCATCTTTCAATACGTCTATTGATGCTATTTCGTTGGGGTTGATGGAGCTTAACGGATTGCCGCCTTTACCAGGGTCACCTACCGGCGGGATAATAATACCATCAATCACGTACAAAGGCGAGTTGGTGCCGCTTATTGACGACACACCACGTATCTGGATAGACACACCACCACCGGGTTGGCCCGATACTTGCTGGACCACAACGCCGGCAACCTTGCCCTGCAAAGCCTGGTCAAAAGTAGTGGGTTGGGTTTTACGGAGCTCGTCGCCTGATACTGAACTTATCGAACCCGTAACATCTTTTCTTTTTGTGCGGGCGTAACCTGTTACAACCACTTCATTTAAATTACTGGAGGTAGGTCTTAGCTTAACATTTATCGCACTTGCAAGTTTAACACTAACTTCCTGGGTTGAATACCCTAAAAAGCTAAAAACGAGTATGTTTCCGGGTGCAGCGGTTATTGAATAGCTACCATCTACACCGGTTACAGATCCGATAGTTGTTCCTTTAAGCCTAACGTTTACTCCCGCCATGGGCTCGCCATTGTCAGCACTTGTTACTTTCCCGGTGATACTTAAGGTTTGTGCATGGGCCGAAATAAAAAGGAACACGCCCATAATAATTAATGAAATTCGGTATTTCACTCTCTTTTGTAAATTTATATCCATCTTATAAAAGGATTTTAAGGTTTTTTAATTGGTTCATTGTTGGTTGGTTTAACTTGGATCTTATTCTCTATTCATAATTTATTATCAGTTTATTGTATGATTATTAAATGAACCATTGAAAAACAGGTCCGCGAAAACTGCCGCATAATTTTTCATTTTTACCCCAGCAATTGATCGCCAAAAGCACGCAGGCAGAAACCAATACGTTGGAGTATGCAGCATTTTCAGCGTAATAAATTTTATTTAGTCCGGTTTATTTGTTTATAATTTGATGAATATGGAAAGTGACAGCGAACAGTTTGTTAACTGTATAAAGCATATATCATCGGGAGGTAAAGCTACATGGGGGGGGCAAAAAGGCGGTAGCTAATTTGTGCGGGAATGTACCGCAAATGTGCAATTGTAGATAACTAATTGTAAATAAGATAGTTAAATATACAATTAGTTAAACATTTCTTTTTAAATTTATTTTAACCCAAATAATAACAAACAAATTAACGAACAGCTACTGGGATAATGGTATTTAGGAACAGAGGTAAAAAATAAATACGGATAAAGTTTGGCTTACTATTTATTGTTGGCTTTTGTCGAAATTCTATTTTGACGAACGCTATTGACGTAGTCAGACGGAACGACTTTATATTCATCCTTGAATAGTTTTGTAAAATATTTGGGCGCGTAAAAGCCAACTTCGTAGGATATTTGGCTTATAGTCTTCTGGCTATTCTCCAGCAAATACGCTGCTTTTTTCAGCCTTACCGAACGGATAAATTCAACAGGTGATTTACCTGTAATCGTTAACAGCTTTTTATAAAGTGTTCCCCTGCTCATGTTCACCTGGCGGCTTAATTCTACAACAGAAAGTTTTTCATTTGAAATGTTCTGCTCAATATATTCAACTACGTTTCTGAAAAGCTTTTCATCTTCAGACTCTATAGCTTCTTCCTGTAAAGCAACATTCATCTGTTTTTGATACGTTTGCTTAAATGTGTCCTGCAGGGTCAATAGATTTCTGATCCTTGAAAGCAGTATCTCGAAGTTGAAAGGTTTGGTCATATAATCATTAGCACCAATTTCCAATCCTTTTAATTGCTCCTCCTCACCAGTTAAAGCAGTTAGCATAATAATCGGAATATGCGAAGTCCGTTTATCACTTTTCATTTTTTTACAGAGGTCAATGCCATTCATTTCGGGCATACTGATGTCGCTTACCATAATGTCCGGGTGCTGAGACAAAGCTTTTTGCCATCCTTCCTTACCGTTTGTAGCCTCGATAATGAAAAATATACCTTTAAGGTTGTCTTTCAAATAAAAACGAAAGTCTTCATTATCCTCTACTAACAATACTACTGGCTTTTTATCGGGATATTGCGGTTTCGTCAAAACCTTTTCCTCTTCGGTTTGCCTGACGGCTATCCATCCATTTTCAATTTCATCAGGAAGGTTCATGGATGTCAATAAACTATCATTTACTGGCAAGGGTAGTCTAATAATGAAACAACTTCCATAACCAGGCTCGCTCTCAACAATTATTTCGCCTCCGTGCATCTTTACAAACTCATGCGTAATTGCCAGGCCGATGCCGCTGCCCTGGTTGATCATCGACTCCGGAATATCGTGTTGAAAAAAACGCTCGAAAATTTTACCCTGTTTTTCATGCGGAATACCAATACCGGTATCGATCACCCTAATTTCAAGCGGGGCATCGCCGGCTTCGCTATCTACATTAAGCAACAGGCTTACCTGGCCGCCAGGCTGTGTAAATTTAAAGGCATTTGAAAGCACGTTAAACAATATCCTTTCTATCTTATCATGGTCAAAATTGGCAAACAGCGAATCGACCGTGGTATCAAAAATAAAATTGATCTTTTTTTGTTCAGCGATATCAGTAAATGAAAGGTATATCTCGTTGATGAACTTCACAATATCCCCAGGCTTGCTATGGAGTTTCAACTCCTGAACTTCCATCTTTCTAAAATCGAGCAGCTGGTTTACCATGTTCAACAATCGCCGGGCGTTTTTCCCTATCATGCCCAGCTGTTGCTTCTGTTCCTGGTCAGCGCGGGTAAGCATTTTTTCGACCGGTGCCATGATCAGCGAAATCGGCGTTCTGAACTCGTGGCTTACGTTGGTCAAAAATTTAGTTTTCAACTGATCCAGGTCTTGCATTCGCTTAATTTCCTGCCTCTCCTGTTCAATTATCAATTTTGCTTCCTGTTTTTCTTTCTCTGCTATAAATTTTTCATTCTCTGCTATAATTTTTTCTTTCTCTGCTATAAATTGTCTTCTTATTTTTTGTATTCCGCGCCGGCGTATAAAAAAGAGGGCCCCGGTAATCAGCAGCAGGTAAATAACATAAGCTAAAGTAGATTTCCAGAATGGCGGCAATACTTTGATTTTTAATTTTATATAGCTGGGTTTCCATTTCCCCTCCTGGCCAATAGCCCTTACCTTAAAGGTATAATCGCCTCCGTCAAGGTTGGTATAGGTAGCTTTCAGGGTAGCATTGTCTGCAGTGAGCCACCCTTTATCGAACCCCTCCATCATATACTGATGCGTTATTTTATTGGGGTTAAAAAAATTCAAGGCAGCAAACTCAATGGTAAACACATTCTCGCTGTGCTTCAGCGTTATCTCCTGTGTGGCCGAAATTGCTTTAGATAATACAACATGGCCATCAATTTCTTCATTGGCTGCTATATTCTTGTTAAATAGCTGAAAACCGGTGAAAATTAATTTAGGCTTATCTATATTGGGATGTATACTCAGTGGATCAAAAATATTGAAGCCGTGCGAGCCGCCAAATACCAATTCCCCTGTATTGGTTTTTAAAGCTGCATTTACTATGAACTCCCCGCCCTGCAAGCCGTCTGTTTCATCAAAACGTTCAAATTGAAATTTATAGGTGCCATTGCCTGGTGTCAATGTTATCCGGCCCAGCCCGTTTGATGTACTTACCCACATGGCCCCCATGTTATCTTCCAATACATTCAAAACCTGGTTGTCGGGCAACCCGTCCTTTTTCGTCAGCGAGATAAAACGGTTGGTTTCGGGGTTCAGTATGCTCAGTCCGTCCCCTGTCGCTATCCACATCAGGCCACGGCTATCCTGCGTAATACTACGGATGTCATCACTTATCAAACTGTTAGGGTCGTTTTTCTTTGCATTATAATGTGTAACGCCACGCCCATTTTTTAATATTTTATCTACGCCAAAATACCCAGCGGTCCAAATGTTTCCCAGTTTGTCCTCAAATAAAGTGGCTGTAAGCAAGCACCTGATATCCGTTTGCTTAAAGGGAGGCAAAAATATTTTTTTGTCCCTGTCAAATATTTGCAAACCCGCCGCAAAAGTGCCTATCCATAACCGGTTTGATGAATCTTCCAGGATATTCCACACGCGGTCATCAGCAATGCTCGTGGGCACCTTGTCATTATGTTTGTAGTGGATAAATTTTTTCCCGTCAAAATGGTCCAACCCGCCAAAATACGTACCTATCCATAGTTGTTGATTATGGTCGATACATAAGCTTACTATAATATCACTGCTGAGGCTGTTCGGGTTTGCCGGATCGTGTTTATACTGGGTAAACTTACCTGTTTTGCGATCAAAATAAATTAAACCGCCTCCATTGGTCCCGATCCATAAGTTACCCTTTTTATCTTCTGCAAATTTATTAATGTCTTCAAAGCTAAGACTCCGGGGATCCGAGGAAAAATGCCTGTATAACGGGAACCTGATAATATTTTTATGATAATAATTCACCCCCTCCCTAACAGTGCGGGCCCACATAATGCCTGTGTTGTCTTTGTAAAGCGCCACGGTATTTTGTCCCAACGATTTTGTGTCATCTTCCCTATCTAGTAAATAAGTAATTTTGCCGCTTTTTTTATCCAATAAGTTTATTCCGCCATGATCAGCGGAGATCCACATAAGGCCGTCGTCGGCCTGAATAATACTAGTAATGTCGTTCGACGTAAGCGGTGTTTCTGCCGACTCTTTTGTGATGTATCGGAACCGCCCCGTACGGGGGCTGTAATAATAAACGCCGGAATCCATATTGGGGTTAAACACCCAGAGATCGCCATCACTATCAATAGTTATCGAGTAGACCCTGCCCCTGTTATTAGCAGCTTTTTTAAAAATATCTGTATGGTACGTAATTGCGTTGCGTTTTACATCAAATAGCTCCACTACGCCGTCGTCATAAGCAAGCCAAATATTGCCGCTTGCATCCTGCTCCATGTCTGTAACAGAATTTGAATATAATGATGGCTTGGAACTATGGTGATGATAATAACGCCTGGCAGTTTTCTTCAGCTCGTTATACCTGTAAAGGCCCGAGTCGGGGCACAAAAACCAGAAGTCGCCATTGCCGTTGTGGAGTATTTTGGAAGCGAACGTATACCCGGGAAGTTTGAAAGAATAGAGTATGGGCAATACATCATTGTTAAACTGCTCCGTTTCGGGATCATAAAACGAATATCCGGCCCGCGTTCTTATCCATATTTTTTTTTCGGGCCCTTCCCAAATACCAATTATATCGTCATTATTAATGGAGTTTTTATTATTTACGTCGTGCTTAAATACTTTAAAAGTATAACCGTCATAACGGTTAAGGCCCGACGTCGTGCCGAACCACATGAAGCCTTGTGTATCTTTAAATATGCAATTAACTCGGTTATGAGATAGTCCGTTGCTTTTATTGAGACGCGAAAATTGGTATTGGCTGTTTTGCGCAAAATTGTTCGTGTAAGCAAACAACAACACTGAAACAACAATATAAAATTTTACACGCATTAAAACTTAGTTGAGATTTTCGAAACCAGCAACCCGGCCTTTAGCAAGCCAGTACACTTAGATAGCATAAAAGTAAGATAAATTCGTAATTAACGAGGTAAAAGTGGCAATTCCTTATCTAATCACCAGCATATAAATAACCTCCCTCTGAAGCAAACGAGTTGCCGATGTTATGGTACGACTTGCAGTGAAATGAGGATTGTTACAGGTTGTCGTTTAGGAGGCTATCCGGATTATCCCATTAAAAAAATTGGCGGCACGTCCATGGCCTACTTGCCGATACAAAAAGTACTTACCAAATGATTATCAGATAGTTATGAGGTTTGAGCAACAAATGAGTAACAAGAAAGAATATATACATTATTTCATTGAAAATAAATACGTTAGTAACTTTTTTCAAGCATTTTCTAACAGATAATATCATAGTGCTGAATATCAATTGGTTAAATCACTTTAAGTAACAAAACTCGTATATCCAGCTTTTCAAATCAGATAACATTTGAAAAGCATTCACACTTAATGACCTTTAGTGCCTCAATGATCCAATCTTATTTGAGTAAGGTCGAAAAAGATTCTATTTATCCCAACAAAACCCCTGACCATTATCTGGCAGAGGCTTTGGCATTTTAAAGATGACGTTATGTCAATGAAGTATTGATGTGCTTTATAAGTCCATGTTTTTACTAATACGAATATCTCTGGATGAACTGCCTACCAAAATATTATATTGACCGCCATCAGCAACCCATATATTCCTTTTTTCATCATAGTAAGAAAACGAATCCTGATTAAGGGTAACGCTAATCTCTTTGCTTTCGCCAGGTTGCAAAAACACTTTCTTAAATGCTTTTAATTCTTTATCAGGGCGATCAACAGATGGTTTGGCTTGTTTTACGTATAACTGTGCTACCTCTGCACCTGCAAGTTTACCTGTATTTTTTATCATAAATTTAACTACTACTTTTTTACCGGCACCCCTTTGTACTGTAAGCTTACTATAATCAAATGTTGTATATGATAAACCATGACCAAAAGCAAACTGGGGTTCAATTTTATAGGTATCAAAATAACGGTAGCCTACAAATATGCCTTCGTTATAATGTACCGTGCCATTTACGCCCGGAAATTCACCCAATTTATGCGCGGGCGAGTCTTCCAGTTTTTTAGGGAATGTCATTGGCAACTTGCCTGATGGGTTAACCTCGCCAAAAATAATCTTAGCTAACGCATTGCCACCTTCCATACCGGGGTACCAGCCTTCAATAATAGCTTTACTTTGGCTTACCCATTGGCTAATATCTATCGGGCCGCCGCCCATTAATACCACTACAGTGTTAGGATTGGCTTTCAATACGGCCTTTATCAGTTCGTCCTGCCCAAAAGGCATATTCATGTTGGGTTTGTCAACACCCTCTGCATCAAAAGCATTATCACCCCATGCATTGTAATCGTAGCCATGCGTCCATCCGCAAAATATGATGGCTGCATCGGCTTTTGCGGCCGCGTCAACGGCTTGCTGTATTAACTGCGGATCAGCGACGGCGTCTTTTGCTATTTTATAGCCCTGGGCATATTGTACATTTACGTTATTACCCAATAAATTCCTCAAACCGTGCAACGGTGTGATTTCATATTTAGCCTTAACCTGCGAGCTGCCTCCACCGTAAGCATTTTCCCGGTCGGCATTATTACCTATAACGGCTATACTTTTTATTACCGATTTTTTAAGCGGCAGTACCTGGCCTTCATTTTTCAATAATACAATACCTTCTTCGGCTATTTTTAATGCCGTTTGCTGGTGCTTAACGGTATTGTAAGCTCCGGGTGTGCGGGCTGCGCCACCAAGCATGTGGGTTTTGTACATTATCCGCAGTATGCGTCGCACTTTATCGTCAATAAGGGCTACCGGTACTTTGCCACTTTTAACAAGGCTGATCACGGTATCACCCATAAAAAACTTGTGATAATTGGGATTGGGCAACATATTCAGATCAGTGCCCATTTCCAGGTCGGTACCATTTTGCAGGGCTTCCATCGTATTGTGCACAGCACCCCAATCGCTCATCAAGACGCCTTTAAATCCCCATTCTCCTTTCAGTATGTTGTTTATCAGATATGCATTCTCCGTAGCATACTGTCCCCGAAACTTATTATAAGAACCCATGGCAGTATTCACACCGCCAAGCGTGATGGCTGCTTTAAAACCCGGGAGGTAAATTTCGCGCAAGGCTCGTTCACTCATCTGAACGTCAACGGTTCCCCGGTCAACCTCTTCGTTATTAGCGGCGAAGTGTTTTATACAGGCGGATATACCCTGATCCTGTACGCCTTTAATATAACCGACTGCCATCTGCGATATCAGGTATGGGTCTTCGCTCAGGTACTCAAAATTTCGCCCGTTTAACGGTGATCGTATAATGTTGATACCAGGGCCCAGTATTACATCCTTGCCCCTATATTTCGCTTCGCTGCCCAATACCGCGCCGAAAGCGTACCCTAATGCAGGGTTCCAGGTAGCAGCTAACGTATTGCCTGTAGGCAAATAGGTGCCTGCATCGTTAACATTGGCGATTGCATCGTAGCCCCGGCCATGCTCTGAACGCACACCATGTGGCCCATCAGACATAACCAGTTCGGGGATTCCTAAGCGTTTTATCCCGCCGGATGTGAATGATGAACTTGCATGTATCATGTTCACTTTTTCCTCTAAAGTCATTTTTTTGATCAGCTTGTTGATCTTTACTTCTGTTGCAGTATTTACAAGGCTTTGCGCTTTGGCTGAGCCTACAGTTAGCAGTGCTAATGCACAGCCTAAAAGACAACTTTTATGGGTATTGGCCATTCGTTATATGTATTTGTTTATAATATGTGAATTACACTGACTTATTTGTTCAATTGCGTTTTAAATCCGGTTTAAAGTAGAATTGTGGTATGATTGGATTGGTATGATTCCTGTCATTTATGTTAACAAATTGTACTGATCATAAAAAAATGCCAGGGCCCTCTCAAAGGCCCATGGCATTATATTAACCAACTAAAACAAGCTTTTATTTAATTTTTACGATACGGATATTGTCAATTGCAGCTTCAAACGAGGCAACGGTTGTTGAACCATTGTTTACAAAGAAAAAGTTTACGCCACCCGCTCCACCTGAGCCAAGTAAATCAGTCAGGTTTGCGGCAGGAAGGCCCGAACCATTTACAAAGCTTGATAATGGCATGGTTACTGTTTGCCAGCCTTTTGTTGTAAAGGCAGTTGTTGAGCCATTGCCTTTTTTCCATGGATTGTAGTTGACTGCATAATTCCAGGAATAATCCTTTAAAATCCCGATTGTGCCGCCTGTCCAGGGCGTAGTGACCGATATTTCAAACTTTAAAGCATAATTACCCACTGGATCCTGCAGGTTGGCGACAGGCACCCACTGAACCGAATTGAGATTAATTGACCGGGCCCAATTCCACCAGGAGCCATCTCCGCCACCAACGTTCGACGCGTTCATTATACCATAATTGTCGTTATTTCCGGGATAGGTTGCAGAGCTGTTTGAAGTTCCGGAGCCCCAGCTGAAATTATTGACGTTATCGTAATTATTCAGCACACCATCAACAAAATCATGAACGTTATAAACGGTAGTAGCCGAGCCTGATTTTGTAGTAACCGAAACAATTCCACCGGTTTGCGTAACCGCGGCTGGCACGACTAATTTAATGGCTGTACCATCGTTTGACGAAGTATAACCGGTTACGGGCAAACCAGCATAAGTTAAACTTTGAACATAGAAAAAGTTCAACCCATTTATGGTAACCGAATCTCCGGGATTAGCGTTCTCATTTGAAATACCGGAAATGGTGGGTGCGGGAGCTACAATAGGAAAAGAAAACGTGGTTTCGCCATGTGTAGTAACATAACGTACGGTATTTAGCTCCTTTGCGGCTACTGTTGGAAAAGCGATAACAGCAGGGATCAATGCGATAGCGCTGGTATCAGAGAACCAGGCATCATTAAATGAAGCAGGAACACCGTTAAAATAAATACGGAGGGCACCTTTTAAGTTTTGACCGGAAATAACAACCCACTGGCCGGTGCCAACTTTGCTTAAAAGGGAATCGCCGGGATGTGCAACATAATTGCGTATGGATGTGATTGCAGGCATCCCGGTGGATGACGATGCTTCTTTTTTGCAGCCTGACTGGGCAAAAAACACAGCTGCGAGTAAAACAAGCAATAAACAATAATTGCTTTTTGGGAATAGTTTTTTCATGATTTTTATTTAATAAAAAATGCTTTAATTCTATTTATAATAAGCCACAGGTGCTTGCAATAATAATGGGTCGGCGGTTTGGTCATTCGCTGGTATCGGCAATGTGAAGTTTGCAATTGTTGCAGGTGTAATAACCAGGCCACTTGCAACAGGTGTTTTTATACCGGTGCCTGGATCATATGTAAACTGCTGCCTTGTTTGCTTATTAAGTGAATTAACTGCCTCCTGTGGGTTATAATAGGAAAGACGGACCAAATCAAACCAGTGCTGGCCTTCAAATGCCAGTTCGATTCTTCGTTCATTCATCAACGACGTAGTGGTAATGCTGGTTACCGCAGATACTCCCGCCCTTGTTCTCACCGCATTGAAATATTGCAATGCCTGCCCGTTCGTGGTTGAGTTGTTATTGCCCATTAATGCTTCCGCATAAATTAAATACACATCAGCTAAGCGCAATACGGTATTGTGTTCAATGGATGACCATAGGTCCATTGTTGGGGAGTTGTTATCCGCGGCAGTGCCTACAATATGTTTTTTCACATTGCAGCCACCGGATATATACCCACCGGCTGCGGCATTTAATTCGGGGTAATGATCACCTGTAAGCATAAAGGTTGCTTTACGGCGGACAGAATCCTGCGGAGTGTATAAATTGGCCAAATCAATGGTCGGACCATAGGAGCCGCCCCAGCCGCCACCGCCTGTTATAAGCAGGGGACTTGGAGCAAAAAAAGTCTGAATACTATTGCCGTTACCATAACCAACTCCGGGGGCCCATTGAAATGCGAATAAAGATTCCGGATTGTCATTGTACTGTGTACGGAACAGGTTGTAATAATTTGCTAAAAGCGATAAGCCACTTGTCTTACATACATTGCCCGCAAAATAGGCGGCGCTGTCCAGATCAGTTTGGTTCCTGGTACCACTTTGGCCCAAACCGGCCCTGGTTAAATATACCTTTGCCAGCATTCCTTGTGCAGACCAGGTTGTTACCCTGCCCGGCTGATCTGAAGTGGGCAAATTGGTCGTGGCAAACCTTAAATCGTTTATGATGAACCTGTAAACATCAGTAAGCTTGTGGCGAGGCACCAGAGGGTTTGCAATTAGTTTGTCGTTATCTTCAATGATCGGCACAGCCCCCCATAACTGGGCAATATGAAAATAAGCAGCGGCCCGTAAAAACCTTAACTCGCCAAGTGCACCATTTTTACTTTTTACCGATACACTATCGGGTAATTTTGTGTTGATGGCTTTTATATTGATGTTACAGTGGGCAACAATATCAAAAAAACCTTGCCATGCATTTGCAAGGTCACTGTTATCACTGGTTAGTGAAAATGTGGTATACTGTACGAGTTGCGGATTGTAAGGCGCCATCATGTTACCGCCCATAACGTCGCCAATACCAAGGTAGCCGAAATTGTTCCAGTTAAACCATGGCTGCGCGTAAATAGCGGCTGTAGCCAGTCTTAAGTCGGCCGTGCTTTTATAAAAGTTATCGGTTGTGATGCCGGTTAAAGGTGGCCTGTTGAGGAATTCCTTTTTGCAACCGTTTGCCACCACAATCACAATTAATAAAGAAATAAATATTTTTAGCTGCTTCATAATAGTAATTTTTAATTATTTAGGGATATGTTGGCTCCAATGGTCAAAACGCGGGGCTGCGCATAATAACCGTTGTCGATACCTGCATTTAAGGGGTTCCATGAACCAATTTCAGGATCGTACCCTGTGTATTTTGTGATCGTAAACACATTAGATAAATTGCAGTATACCCGCAATGATCTTATGTGAATTTTTGATAAAAGACTTGGCGAGAATTTATAGCCAAGCGCTATGCTTTTGCACTTCAGGAAAGAGCCGTCTTCAACATATCTGTCGGAAAAGATGGTGTTTTGATCACCGCTGCTTTGGCTGATCCTTGTGATATTGGTGCCCGAATTAGTAATGTAAACATTGTTAATATCCGATGTGGAACCAGTAGGGCTAATTAGACCAATCCTGGAATAATTAAGTACTGATGCGAAATAACCAAAATTTTGATTGGGGTCATTCCCGGCTACTTTTACCTGATTATAAACTTTATTGCCGTATTCGCCGGTCATAAAAACGGTTAAATCAAAGTTTTTATAAGTAACGGTATTGGTTATGCCATATTGAAATTTGGGCAGCGGCGAACCTAAATGGGTTTGATCGTTGGCGTCTATTTTACCGTCGTTGTTGTTATCTTTAAAAATAACATCGCCTACCCAAACCCCGCCAGAGCCCGGCGTAATAGGAATCGGGCCGCTTCCATTTTGCCACACGGCAGGGTATTTAGCAAAATCAGCCGCATTTTTGTATATACCCAATGTTTGATATCCATAAAACTCGCCTATTGAGCCTCCTACAACTGTTTTGGAATTGGCACCGTAAATGGCCGGTGTTCCGGGTGCCAGCGCCAAAACGGTGTTTTTGTTTTGCGAATAGACCAGGCTGGTTCTCCAGCTCAGGTTTTTTGATTTAATGTTGGTGGTTGTCAGCGTAAACTCAAATCCTTTATTGCTAACAGATCCAATATTAACGTAAGGGGCCAGCACTGCGCCTGGCGAGTATCCGCCTGCAGCATACGTGCCCGAATAATAAGGTTCGGTAAGGCTCAATAATAAATTATTTGTCTTGCGGTAGTAAACATCACCAGAAAATTCAATCCTGTTATTTAAAAAGCTTGCATCCAAACCAAGATTGTAAGATTTTGTTGTTTCCCATTTTATGTCGGGATTCCCTAATGTGGCAGTTAACTGTGAATTGCCTGAAAGCCCTGTAGCCACGGTGGTTAATGTTGAGCCGTAAGCATATTCAGCAATGTTCTGGTTATTTACCAAACCGTAACTTAGCCTGAGTTTCAAATCGTTTATTGATCTTACATTTTTCAAAAAGGTCTCCTGGTTAATTCTCCAGGCGATGGCGCCAGAGTAAGACGTATTCCACCTGTTCGCAGAGTCGATCTTTGACGTACCATCCCTGCGGATTGTTGCGGTTAATAAATACTTATCATCATAAGTAAAGTTTGCCCGCCCAAAATAAGCTTCCAATGCGCCACTACCTTTAACACCTGTGTTAGTTGCGGTAGTTGGATCGCCGCTGCTTATTGTTGTAACGCTGTTGCTCACAAAATTGGTCCTGCTCGCCGAAACTGAACTGGTGTTAACCTTCTGGGCCTCATGCCCGGCGGTTGTACTCACGTAGTATTTCTTATTGAACGTATGCTGGTAGGTCAGGTAATTTGTGATCGATTTATAAAGATTTTTGCCGCTGGTGGTTGTTCCCGAGTTAGAAGTCCTGGTATAAGCGCCCATCGTGTAAGTAGGATTAAAGTAATCTTCATCAGCAAAATCAAAATTTCCGGATACTTCATTGCGCAGGGAAAGGTCTTTTGTAAATTGAATTTCAGCATAGGCATTTCCAATCAACTGGTACCTGCTTTTTACGTCGGTCAATATGGTAGCTATAGCAAATGGGTTAACCCCGTATGCGCCATATATATTCGGATCGTTGCCGCCCCAGGTACCATCAGGGTTTTTTACTTCAACATCGGGGGTTTGCCGCAATGCCTGCAAAATTACCCCGGTATTGCTTGTGGCTACGTTTTCAGATACACTGGCGAAAGCTAAACTGGTACCTATTTTTAGCCAGTTGGTTGTTTTATTATCTAAATTTAATTTAAGTGTACCTCTCTTAAAATCTGAACCTAACGCGATTCCCTGTTGGGAAAAGTAAGTGCCCGATAAAAAATATTTAGTTTTGTCGTTGCCGCCGCTGATCGACACATTATGGTTTTGCTCCGGAGCAGTCCGGAACAATGCCTTTTGCCAGTTGGTGCCGAGACCCATATACTGTGGGTTGGCAAACTGCGGGCGAACGTCATAACCGATGATGGCCGCTTTTTCATTCATAAAAGTGGCGTATTGCCGCAGGTCCATCGTGTTATAATATTTTGGCAGCTTTTGCCAGCCAAAGTAGCCATCGTAGCTTATTGCAGCCGCGCCCGCAATCCCTCTTTTGGTGGTAATGATCACCACGCCATTTGAGGCCTGGGAACCATAGATAGCGGTAGCAGAAGCATCCTTTAAAATATCGATGGAGGCTATCTGGGAGGGATCGAGAGATGATAACGGATTAGAACCATTACCGGAGATGGGGGATTGTGTATTAGGCGGGATCTGTACGCCATCAATAACGTACAATGGCGGAGAACTTGTAAAGCCACCTATGCCTCGTATTTGTATGTTAACATCCCCGCCCGGCTGCCCGGATACTTGCTGTACGATAACGCCGGCTGCTTTACCCTGCAAAGCCTGGTCTATTGTTGTAGGCTGCGTTTGTACAATATCAGCTGCTCTGACAGATGATATGGAGCCCGTTAAATCTTTTCTTGTCGCTTTACCGTAGCCAATTACAACAACCTCCTCCAGGCCATTAACGGATGGGGTAAGCGCTACGTTAACTATGCCACGCGATCCTACATATATTTGCTGAGTGGCATAACTGATAAAACTGAATACCAGCACGTCGCTCGGTTTTGCGTCGATGGCATAAGTACCATCGGCACCCGATATCGCCCCGGTTTTTCCGTCTTTAATTTTGATGCTGACGCCGGGAAGTGGCTCGGAATTATCGGCGCTTGTTACCTTTCCTGTGATCTTTTGGCTTTGCGCGTAAGCTGAAAAGCCCAGAAACATAGCTGCTATAAATAGCAAAATACTGTATCTTAATTTTTTTTGTAAACTTTTTTCCATTTATAAAGGAATTTTAATAGAAATCAAATAATTGGTTTATTGTACTTGGTTTGGTTGTTAAGTTTTCAGTGTCGCTTTTTCTTCATAATTTAAAGGGTGATCTTTATTGGGTTTGAAATTTAGTGTTCAGTATTATTTAATGCACCGATCAGGTACTGCGCCAAAAAGTTAGGCGGTACACGTATCGGCTTATATAAAAAAGGCTTTAAAATGGGGGCTACCCTACGAGCAGCGAAGTCTTAAATAGAAGGATTCCCGCAGGACGAAAAGGGTCAAAAAACGCTAAACGTTTAAATAGTAACTTTTTAGGCATAATCTAAGTTGTTGGTTTATAAATCAGGGCTTTACATATAATAAATTGGCTGTATTATATTGGGGTAAAGTTACCGGCGAGCTTAGATCACGGAGAGCTATAATTTGGATGTTTAGTATGAAAAATATGCAGCTACTTAAAAACCACCGCATTGATAATCAATAGATTAAAATAAATGCAGGGGTAAAAAATGGTTATGGCTGCCCTTTGCAAAAGCAGCTTTTTTCACAACTATAAACTATTGAATGGGTCGGGATCGAGGCAGAAAAAAATCAATCGATACTGTCGAGGTACTGGGACGGTGTCACCAAAAATTCTCCTTTAAATACTTTAGAAAAATATTTCGCATCGTTATAGCCTACCTCATAGGAGATTTCCGTTATGGTAAATTGTTTTGTGAGCAGGAGTTGTACGGCTCTTTTTAATCTTACCGACTTGATAAACTCAACCGGCGTTTTGCCGGAAAGCTTAAATACCTTATTATATAAAGCCCCATGGCTCATATTCATTTGGCTACTTAGCAATTCAACTGAAAAGCTGGCATTTGAAATATTTTCTTCAATGACCGTCAATAACTTTTTCATGAATTTTGTATCGGGTGTTTCGATCTCCAGATCGCCTGGTTTAGCTTCAATTTGCCTTCGGTAGGTTTCTTTTACTAACTGATGGTTTTTAAGCAGATTATGAACCTTAAAACGTAGTATTTCAAAATTAAAAGGCTTGGAAAGGTAGTCGTTCGCCCCCGTCTCCAAACCGGCCAGTTGCTTTTCATCGCCGGTAAAAGCGGTAATTAATATAAATGGTATATGTTCGGTGCGTTTATCGCTTCGGATCTTTTTGCAAAAATTAATGCCGTCAATTTCGGCCATGTTAATATCGCTGATGATCAAATCGGGATGTAAAGCCAATGCCCTTTGCCAACCTTCTTTACCATTTGCAGCTTCGGCAATGGTATATAGATGCCTCAGATCGTCTTTGAGATACGCCCTGAAATCGGGGTTATCCTCTACAATCAAAATGGTAATATTTTTATTGCGCTTCTCCTGGCGTGGCATGTCAGGCTTAGGGACTTCAACTTCCTGAGGAATATTTTCAACGCCGGCAAAGCTATTCTTTGCCGTTTTTTTTAGTGGCAGCCTAACTATAAAACAGCTTCCCTTTCCAGGTTCACTTTCAACAGAAACAATACCGCCCATCAAATCAACAAACTCTTTTGTAATTGATAAGCCAATCCCGCTTCCCTGGTTAATTAACGAAGCGGGCATGTCACTCTGAAAAAATCGCTCGAATATTTTATTATGCTTTTCAACCGGGATACCAATACCTGAATCTTTCACCCTGATTTCGAGCAAAGTCATTTCTTTGCTGTCGGTTTCCAGCAGCTTTGCTTCCACCCCAATAATACCGTAGTCGGGTGTAAATTTAACGGCGTTGGAGAGCAGGTTAAAAAGCACTTTTTCAATTTTATCCTGATCGAAAAACACAAATACCGAATCTATATCGCACCTAAATGAAAACCTGATATGTTTTTTATCTGCCACATCGATAAATAAATCGCATGCTTCTTTAATGCTTTTAATAATATCAGCTTCATGCAGGTCAAGCTGAAGTTTTTTTACTGCTATTTTACTAAAATCCAATAACTGATTGATCATATTAAGCAACCTCTTAGAGTTTTCGTGGATCAATTGAAGCTTTCGCCGGCTATAATTATCGTCAGCCTGCTTTAGCAATTTTTCAACCGGCGCCATAATCAAGGAAATAGGCGTCCTGAATTCGTGACTAACGTTGGTAAAAAAATCTATTTTCATTAAATCCAGCTCGTGCTTATCTTTTGCTTCCTTTCGCTCACGCTCAATCTCAAAGCGGGTTTCTATTTTTCTAATGCCCTGTTTGCGGATGTAGTACAATATCCCAAGTATGGAAAATACATAAATAACATAGGCTATTGGCGATTTCCAGAATGGGGGCAATACTTTTATACTTAAGGTCAAACTATCGGTATTCGGTATCCTTTCGGCGTTTGAGGCCCTTACCCGGAACACATAATTACCAGCGTCCACGTTGGTATAGGTAGCTTTTCTTATCCTCGTGTCGCTGGTTATCCATTCTTTATCAAGGCCATCTAATTTATATTCCAGTTTAGATTTACCCGGACTGAAAAAATTCAGATCTGCAAATTCAATCGAAAAGGCGCTTTCATTGTATTTTAAGGTTATGTTTTTGGTTTCCGTTATAGATTTTGAAAGTACAACATGCCCGTTTAAAGTGTCGCCTGCATTTATACTCTTGTTGTAAAGCTGAAAATCAGTCAAGATTAAATTGGGGGCTCCTTTGTTCAATTTTATCGATGAAGGGTTAAAAACATTAAAGCCATGCGGCCCTCCAAAAATCAGTTCGCCGCTTTTTGTCTTTAACGATGCATTTTCATTAAATACACGCCCTTGTAAACCGTCGGTTTCATTATAGTTTTCAAACCGGAATTTCAATTTTCCATTTTGTTGTTTTACTATAATGTTCGACAATCCATTGGGTGTGCTTACCCACATATTATGGTTATCGTCTTCTAATATATCCAGGATCGCGTTATCGGGTAGTCCGTCTTCTTTCCTGAGATTTGTGAATTGCCTTTTTGATTTATCAAAAATACTTAAGCCATTGCGGGTAGCTATCCAGAAAAGATGCCTCGAATCTTCGGTTAAATTGGTGACGTTATCGTTGATCAGGCTATTGCCGTTTTTGGGGTCGGCTAAATAATAAATGAATTTATGAGATTTATTCAGCAAGACATTGATCCCGTAGGAAGTGCTGATCCATATATTGTGGTCTTCATCTTCTGCCAAACCTGATATATAGTTATTTAGAATAGAACCGGGAGTATCGTTTTTAAAATATTTAAAGACTTGGCTGCCAGGTTCTAATAAATTAAGCCCGCCGTTAAGCGTTCCTATCCATAAGCGATGAGAAGAGTCTTCCATGATCTCATATATGCTGTTGTCAGATATACTTGTGGGAATAGCGTCGTTGTGCCGGTAATGCGTGAAAGTCTTGCCGTCATAACAATCCAACCCGCCAAAATAGGTGCCAATCCACAGCTTATTTTCATGGTCCATACATAAACTAACAATAACATTATTGGCTAGGCTATTAGCATTGGCTGCATTGTGCAAGTAACTCTTAAAAGTGCCGTCTTTTCTGTTAAAATAAATAAGGCCTTTACCATTAGTGCCTATCCATAAGTTGCCTTTTTTATCTTCAGCGAACTTATTGATGTCATCATAACCTATGCTGGAGGGGTCGGAGGAATAATGTTTATACAGGGGGAACTTGATAATATCCCCGTGATAATAACTGATGCCCTCTTTAACAGTACCTATCCAAACAATTCCTGTATTATCTTTAAAAAGTGATATTGTAGCATTTTGCGCCAAACTTTTATTATTGTCCTCCCTTTTTACTAAATATTGAATTGTGAAATCACTTTTATTTAAAAGATTGATCCCGCCATTATCCGTTGCTATCCAGATCGTATTTTTGTCATCCTGAATAATATTAGTAACAACATCGGAATTTAAGTGACTGCCAGCAGAAGCTGTATTGATGTGCTTAACGATATTACGTTTTAAATTCAGATAATATATACCGTGCGGACTATTTACATTAAACACCCATAAATCGTTCTGGCGGTCAATAAAAATCCTAAACGTACTTTGTTCATTGCTGAATATTTTGTTAACGGCGTAAATTCTCTGATCGATTTTATTGGCATGATGATTTATCTTTTCAATAATTCCGTTCTGATAGATCAGTAAAATATCACCATTTAAATCCTCTGACAGATCTGTTGGGCTATTAGCATAAAGCGAAGTGGTATCGCCGGTCTTATGTACAAAATGTATTGTTTTTTTCGTGTTGGGATTATATTTATAAACACCAAGCGTGGGATGCAAGAACCAGAAATTGCCGTACCTGTCTTTTTTTACGTTATTGATTGAGTTACCCGGAATGGAGAGAGCAAATAATGTACGGTTAATATTTCGTTCGAACCGCTCGGTTAGCGGGTCATATATGTTAAGTCCATTGCGTGTTTGTATCCAAAGCTTATTCAGGGGTCCCTCTACGATATTTATTATAAAATCATCACTTAAAGAGGTCGTATCACGGATGTTATTTTTGAATATTTTGAACTTATAACCATCATATCGGTTTAAGCCAGCCATGGTCCCAAACCACATAAAACCTTTCGTATCCTTGTAAATACAATTTACCTGATTGTTTGAAAGCCCATCGGTAATATCCAAATGTGAAAATTGATATTGACTGTTTTGCGCAGCGGCTGTTTTTAAGACGCTTATGATAATAGCCGTTATCAATAAAATTAAACGCATTGTTTGAAACCGATATAAAAGGAAATAACATTATAGGACTGACCGACTAATATAGCGGAATTAAACTGGATGTGAAGTGGTAAAATATGAAGCTGAGCTGAAGTTGATAGCTTGATTCAATTTGCTTGGATTTGAATTATTGGCTAATATTCTCGGAACGGCAAAAAGCGAACCTTTCTACGTATTGGAGTTGTTAATTCTTTATCAAAAAAAGGATGTCCTATACAAATTAACAAAAAGGGGCCAGAATCAAACCTACCAGCCCCATTTTTATTGATGGCTCTAAAACTAATCAACCCTATTCAGCTTACTTATATCTACCTTAATTTTATTCACCGTTTGATTTTTTTTCCTATCCACCACTTTGGCATAAACCTGCGTTGTTTTAATATGCTTATGACCAAGCATCTTAGAAACGGTATAAAGATCCGTTCCAAATTCAAGTTGTAAGGTTGCATAGGTGTGTCTGAAACAATGGAACGTTATATTCTTTTTAATACCAGCCTTTGCGAGCCACCTTATTAAGAAAATTCTGATCGAAGAGTATTTCAAGTTTTTGAAAACTGCTTCGTGAAGCTTTCCTTTGCTGCCCATTAATGTAACAGCATCATCAGAAATTGGCATGTATTCAGCAACCAACGTTTTTTGTTGGCGATATTGCAAGTAGTACTTACCAGGCTGACCTCGTAGCTCAGACCATTTTAAGGCTTTAACATCTGAAAACCTAAGACCTGTTAAAGCAGAAAATATTGCAGCACGCTTAATTACGTCTGGTTCCATTGGCGTCGATATTAATGTTTGGAGTTCCGTCAACTCCAAACGTTCGCGATGTGTTTCGTTTGCTTTTATAGGCTTGACTAACGAATAGAAATCTTCCACCAGCAATCCCTTGCTAAACGCTTCTTTTAAAGCGGATCGAAATTTTGCAAAATAGCTAACGCCTGTATTTCTTGAAATTGGCTTTTCTCTAAAGCTGATTCCAGGACCACTCAAAAGATAAGATCTAAAACCCTCACATATTGATTCATTCAAATCACAAGTTTTCAGGTTATTATTGGTTATAAAATCCTCAAAATACCGAAAAGCCATCGCCATGTTATCAGAATCCGCCTTCTGACGCCTTGCGGTGTATTTTTTAAAGTAATTGATAAAATCACCTCCCCTATTAGATTCAGATAAAAACCCAAACCTGTCACTCTGTACGTCAAGATGTCGTTTAAGCCTAACCCACTCAGCTAACTTTGTTGTTTCCTTATTATGCTTTCTTTCAATATTACTATTAGGTTTATCATAAATGAACAGTTTTAAATATTCATATCGTTGAAGTTTATTTTTGGATGGATTGAATATGGGTGGTGAATAGTCCTGGTAAAGTGATTGGCGGCTTTTTGATAGCGATTTCCTTCTTATAGTTACGTTTGCCATCAGATTTGATTAAATAAAATTGAATCAATATTTTTCTTGGAAACATAAGTGAATCGGCCTACCTGGAACTTATCTATGTTATTTCTTTTGATTAAATTATATATCGCTGCGTCTGAGATTTTAAATTTCTCGTGTAGCTCGCTCATATTATAACAGTCGTCCATTACGGGCATTTTGGACACCTGCTTTTTTGGAAGAGGTGCCATAAGTAACTTCGATTGAAATAACTGCTCGATGTCCCTTTTTAGAATGATCGTTCGGCGAACGGAAAGATTGTAGGCGACGAGTTTACCAGTGTTTATTAAATAATAAATAAAGCTGCGCGATACGCCAAGCAGTATTGCAGCTTTTTGAGTATCTAAAAACTCTACATTTTTAAGCGGTTGCATTGCTTGAGCGGACAAAATAACAGGCTGTAGATTTTCCGCTTCAAATCTTTTCATTTCTCTGTTTTGTAGCGTTAAAACGTTTATTACACAGCTTACCGCAAAATCGGGTGACAGTGGTTTTGGCATTGAATGTTTGTTTACAATGCACACATTTTCTTTGGATCGTGAAATTTGAACTCATGTATTTTAAATTTCTACAATTTAATTATCCACATAACACCCGCCCCAACAAATCATCGCAAAGATATCGGTCGTTGTATCTCCCTAAAATTGTAGTGTTTTGTAACATTTAGTGTCATTTAATGCTATTTAGTTATCGATAGTTACAACGATTTACATGACACTGAAAAGTGAGGAACAAAAGGTACTTTGGGAACCAAAAAAGCAACAGAATTACTTTCTATTAGTAACAAAAATTATAAATATACCAATTGGTCTTATTTATAACCTTCTGATAACATGGTATTTAAGAAATCAAAATAGTGATTTTTACTTTTTGTCTTTAATAAATAACTAATTGATAATCAATTAGTTATATCGACTATTTGCCGATACAGAACTTACTAAATATATTCTCCAGCAGGTCGTCTGTTGTAACTGCGCCGGTTATTTCGCCTAAGTAATGCAGGGCTTGTTTAATATCCATCGACAGGAAGTCGGATGTTACGCTATCTATTCCACCCAGCACCCTGATGAGGGCTTCTTCCGTTTTTTGCAGGGCTTCGAGGTGGCGGATGTTGGTTACCAGGGTTTCGTGGCCGGTAAGGTTTTCTTTTATTGCGGAGGCGTAGATCTTTTGCTTTAACTCATCTATATGTTGCTTTTCTTTTGCCGAGATCACAATGGCGTCCTTTGGCAGGCTGGTAATTTGCAATTCGGTTAACAAGTCGGCCTTATTAGCAACAATAAGCATGGCCACGCCGGGTTTTTGCAGGCTTTCTAAATCACTTTGCAGTTCTTCAGCGGTTATCTGTTCGGCATCAAAAACGTATAACAGCAGCGCGCTTTGGCTAATTTTTTCCATGGTGCGCTGTACTCCTATTTGCTCAATAGCATCGGTGGCCTCGCGGATGCCGGCGGTATCTACCAGGCGGAAATTGATACCTTTGATGTTCAGTACTTCCTCTATAGTATCGCGTGTAGTGCCGGGGATATGGCTAACAATGGCACGTTCTTCGTTGAGTAAAGCATTCAGCAGTGTTGATTTACCCGCATTAGGCCTACCGGCAATTACCGTATTTACGCCGTTTTTAATCGCATTGCCAAGCTCAAAGGATTGTATCAGGCTGCCTATCACTTTCGTGATCTCGTGGATAAGCTTTTTCAGCTGATCGCGATTGGCAAACTCCACGTCTTCCTCAGCAAAATCAAGTTCCAGCTCTATAAGGGAAGCAAAAGCTACCAGCTGATCGCGCAGGATGCTGAGTTGGTTGCTAAAGCCACCCCGCAATTGCTGCAGGGCAATTTGCTGCGATGCTTTGGAGTTTGATGCTATCAGGTCGGCAACAGCTTCCGCCTGCGAAAGATCGAGCTGACCGTTCAGGAAGGCCCGTAAAGTAAACTCGCCTGCTTTAGCAGAGCGTGCACCGTTTTTGATGAACAGCTTAATGATGGATTCGATGATATAATTGCTGCCGTGACAGGAGATCTCTACCACATTCTCGCGGGTGTACGACCGCGGGGCCACAAACAACGATGCCACTACCTCATCAAGTTCCAGTTCGCCATCCATGATGCGGCCAAAATGCAGCGTATGCGATGCCTGTTTGGTCAGGTCTTTTCCTTTCCAAACCTTTTGGGCAATAGTAATAGCTTCCGGCCCCGAAAGGCGGATAACCCCTATTGCCCCGATTCCGTTGGGGGTGGCAAGTGCTACGATAGTTTCTGTTTCGTTGGTCATTGGGTCATTGGGTCATTGGGTCATTGCCAACCACCCAGTGCAAAAGTCGCTATTTAGCGTGAACGGGGCAAGCAACCGGATATTAAAGTGTCCCACTTTGCGAGTGGGACACCTTGTTTTTGATTATTATTGATTATCAGCGCTTTAAACAAAATCAGTGAAACACTTTGGGACATCCCTGTTCTTTAAATACAATCATCAAAATATTCATTATCAGCAATTTATATAAAATAGCTAAAATGATAAAAAATGTAATGAAACACTTACAAATAGACTCTATTTCATAAGCCGGCTTCAAAAATAATGACTTAATGGCCCAGTGACTCCATGACAAATATTTACCTTCGCCCTAATTATGGTAACTTTTTTCGAAGCTTCGCTTGATACAATTTCGGTGCACCATGTGGGTAACCAGTCGCAAAACGAGATGTATTCCCTATCTGACGTGCCCCTGGAGTTGAAGGATGATATCATCCCCAACCTGTTGATGCAGTATTTTTTGAAGCCTTTTGAGAAGGCCAACGAGGTTTACCACCTGATGCACAGCAGCGGCGACCTGGCCCTGAACGAGCTGCACCACTTTGCTACCATGGCTTTTGAGGATAAGGAGAAATTCCAGGAAGCATCTGAGCAGATTGCCAAACACCTGTACAAGGTGAGCACCCACCCCAACATCAAGGGCGGCGAGCTTTATGTGGTGTATTTTAACCAGGTGCAGATAGAAGGCAACGCGCTGGATTGCATCGGCATCTTCAAATCTGAAAATAAGGAAACTTACCTGAAGGTTTACCCCGATAAAGGCGGCTTCGCGGTTGATTATGAGCAGGATGCCATCAACATCAACAAGCTGGATAAAGGTGTGCTCATCTTCAATATCGAAAAAGAAAACGGCTACAAAGTGGTGGTGGTTGATAAAGCAACCGGCGGGCAGGATGCTGCCGTTTACTGGAAGGATGAGTTCCTGCAACTCCAAATACGCAACGACAGCTTCAACCGTACCAATAATACGATGGGCATCTACAAAAACTTCGTTACCCAAAAACTCGACGATGAATTTGATATGAGCAAGGCCGATAAAATAGACCTGCTGAACAGATCGATGAAGTACTTTAAGGAAAAGGAGACTTTCGACCTCGACGAATTCAGCGAGGAGGTCATCAGCAATCCCGAGGCCATCACCTCTTTCAAGAATTTCAAGAACCAATGCGAGGAGGAATTCGGCAACCCCATTGGCGATAGTTTCGAGATATCGGGCAACGCGGTAAAAAAACAAGCCCGCGTTTACAAAAGCGTATTGAAGCTGGATAAGAACTTCCATATCTATATCCACGGCGACAATAAACTGATAGAGAAAGGCTTTGATGATGATAAAGCCATGAATTTTTATAAGGTTTATTTTAAAGAGGAGGCCTAAGCACTTATATTTACTAAAAAAAGCGGCCTATGAAACTCCTGATAGCCTGTTTACTGGTGTTTGTTAGTGTTTCGGCCAGGGCGCAACTGGCCATAGTGAACGACCCCGACGGATTCGTAAATGTGCGCACCGATAAAAGCATCAAATCTAAAATAGCCGGCAAACTGTACGATGGGCAGCTGTTTTTATTTGCCGACGAGCAAGCCGCCAAAAACTGGGTATATGTAGCCTTCGATAGTAAAAACGAAGTAGAGTCGCCGGATGAAGCGGAACTGAAGCCTGCAAAAACCGCAAAATATTTAAGCGGATACGTATATCGTAAAAACGCGACCCCTTTGTCCCTGCTCCCGCATGTCAGGCTCAATAAAACCAATTACCGCATTTCCAAAAACAAGCTCAGCATCAAAAGCGATTCCATTTACCTATCGGTTACTACTATTCCGTTCAACGCAAAAAAACATAAGATCCTCCGCAGCAACGATGGCTGCAGCAATTGCAATAAACTGTTCGTAGATAAGGTGGACGGCAAGAAACCCTGGGGCGTAGATGGCGATTTGCCCTCTATGGAGATTAGTAATATTATCCTCATCGTTAACAACAACCCTGTCAATATCCCCATGGCTGCTTTCAGCGACATTTACCAGCCGCGGATAGCAAACCTTAACCTGTTTTTCGATAAAAAGGGAAATATCTATCTATACATGCCCGGCAACAGCGATGGCGCCGGCGGCTACGATGTAGCCTGGGTGATAAATAAAGGCAAGTTTGTTGGGCGATACGTAGATAGCATCGATTAAGTTATGGGGTTGTCATTTGGCATTGCACTAAAATAGTTTGAGCCAACTTAATGTTTTCGCAGGGCCTCCTCAATGCTATCGAGTTAAGATTTTTTATCTCGCAAAGCCGCCAAGACCGCAAAGTAAAAGCTTAAAATTCTTTGCGCCTTCGCGACTTTGCGTGAAATTAACCCTACGGCTTTCCCTTAACTTAATAGCATTGAGGAGACGGGGACAGAAACTTTTTTGCGGGGACAGAAACTTTTTTTGGCTACCTACCGATACAGAAAGCACAGTAGCGTTGATTATCATCGAGTTATAGGATTTGAGTTACAAAATAGTAACAAAAAACAATATAAGCATTATTGAACGGATCAAAGAACGGCGCAAGCAGGGTAAAAGCGAAATATAGTCCTCTATAATTTGTCGATATACTGGTGTATCCGTGCCAGTAACACATCAAAATCCGGTGGCCCATTATAATACAGCGCCGCCGTATCCGCATATCGTTTTTTGAATGAAATCCTTACTGATGAGTCGGTTAAAAGAAAGGCTTCGTTTTGCGCTACCGGTGTAGCAAAGTCAGGCTTAGGGAAACGTTCTTCCTTATGGACCATATACTCTGGTGTACCAATGAATGCCAAAACATCTTCCCGGCCGAGCAGGCTGTAAACATCATAATACTGCCGCATAAAATTTACGCCTGTATTGCCGGTTTCTATTTCCCGCCGGAATTTGGTCGCAATGGTTTGCAATTTTTCAACAAATGTATAGCCGGGATGATAGCAGGCGATGTCCTTTGCGCGGTTATCAATGACCTCGACACCCTGGGCTGCCGCCCGGTCATATGCCCAGGAACTGATCATTACTTTTTCATTGGGCGTTACCCGGTCAAAACCGGCTTCCAACAAAATCCCCTCCTTGACACCCGCTACCAGATTGATGAAATTGTTGTAAAACAAGCGTATGCCGCCACTGGAATAAGATTTGGTATTATCAAAGTCTGTATCACGTTCTACCCGCACAATACCATCGATCTTAATATCTTCAGCCAGCCAGTCATAAAAATTCTTACGTGCCGCTACATTGGCAGGTTTTTCATTTTTAGGGTTCTCATTGACCTTTTGGTCTTCCGGCGGCTTAATATGAATATCGATATCTTCTGAAAAACGCTCAATAATCTTGTACCCTTTAGAAAGCGAGGTTCCCCCTTTTAATTCAAAATCATAGCCCTGCGACTGTAAGCCATACAGCACATGCATAATCCAATAGTCCTTTTCAATCAAAGCGGCCTGGATGCCTGTTTCATCTTCCAATATGCGAAGCAGTTCCCGAAATTCCGGGTGTTCATGAAGATATTCAGCCATTTTTTATACCAGCACAGGGGTCAATAATCTTTTAGCTTTGCCGTTTCCGTATCGGTCAAGGGTCTGTTGAAGTTCAGTTTTATTCATGCCTTTAGCCTTTGATAAAACGTTGGTTAACACTTGCTGCTGGTCTTCAGCCAGTTTATTTAAGTTACCGGCGAGGTCAACAAGCAGAAATTCCGGTGTCAGCTTTTCAGGAAAATGATGTTTAAGCTGAAAATCAAAGGTACGGTTGCCCAATTTGAATTTGCCATGCCGTTTATGATTATAAACGGTACGCTGATTATATAGTTGAGTAGTCCCTATACCTAATGTATTATAAAGATTCGGGGAAGTCAGCAAAAACCGGTCATCTTTCAGGAAAGAGCGCACTAAATTTTCTTCTTCTGGAGGGGTTTTGCCGAAAGTGGAATTTTTAGGATAATAATAAACGCCCTGTGATAATTTTTGCAATACGCCTTCTTCCAATAAGGCATGCAAATGCCTATCCACCGACCTTGACCATTTTACAAGGTCATTTCTGCGATAAACCTGCCCTTCCTGCAAATGCGCTTTAAGTTTTTCCAGCGTTGACATTTCTTTTGCTTTTTACAAAGTTCGTGATAAATCAAGTATATTGCAAGAATATTCATTAAAAATTCATGCAAAGCCGAATGAAAGATTTTAAATAGCAACTGATTTGTGCTATAAACGCTCCACAAAAACCGGGAAAATTTTCGCAGTTGTTGGTGTTGTCACCAGCGACTTACCGGATGTCTTTATTAAACGAAATGCCTGCGCATTTTTCCACCGTTACAGCAAAACGTTTAATACGTTGCATTTAAACATCGCGGAACGGTTCCTGTCAATTTAAGAAGTGTTCTTTGAACTTATTGGGAGAAGTGCCTACCTCTTTTTTAAAAAGTCGGGAAAAATATGTTGTGTTTTCAAACCCAAGTAAATGTGAGATCTCTGTTACATTCAATTCCCCTTCCGCCAATAGGTTTTTTGCCTCACCAATCAGGAAAAGATGAATCAGCTCCAGTGCCGTTTTTCCCGTTTCTTCCTTTAACAGATCAGTTAAATAGCGGGAAGATATATTTAGCTTTTCTGCCATTAGCGCCACTGTGGGTAATCCAATTTCTTTTATTTTTCTTTCCTCAAAGTTAGTTGTGAGCAATTCATTGAACTTGGTAATTGTGGAGCCAGCTAATTGTGTGCGGTTAATGAACTGCCTTTTGTAAAAGCGCTGTGCATATTTAAGCATGGAGTCGAGATGGCTAACGATGATGGCCTTGCTCAGCTCATCGGTGTTATTGTTGTATTCTTTGTCAATGCTGAAATACAAATTCCATATGATGTCCTCCTCGGAAGGTGAGAGGTGCAATGCCTCATTGACTTCATAATCGAAATAACCGTATTTCTTTATTTCGTTGTAAAGCACTGTTCCCGGCAGAAAGTCTTCATGGATAAGAATCAGAAACCCCTTCTCCTCTAGTTCCACATTTTTAAAGACCACTTTTTGATGGGGCTTTACAAAAGACATCGAACCACGGTCATGGTCATATTTTGTCTTTCCATATTGCATGCTGCCCGATTTCAGCTTCTTAAAACCTATGATGTAAAATGCCGAAGAAAATTCGATTACACTATTACCGTCACAGCTCTCCCGTTCACCATACGCAACGCTAAAAAGCGGGTGCTCTGGTGGCTTTATTCCAAGCGCTTCGTGCAGTTCGCTTATTTTTTTAAAGTGATCCATTTTAAGCAATTATAAAAACCGGAACCCGGTTAATCCAGGTTCCGTTGATTTCAAACTTGTATTAACCATGTGCTGCCACCGAAACGTCCTGCCATGATTCCCATGTTTTAAGACGTTCTCCATAGGTGTGTTTAACCCAGGGGTAGGTGGTTTTACCCAGCAACAATCGTAATGGGGGATTTTCTGAATCCACCAAGCTAAAAATAGCTTGGACAGTTGCCTCGGGATTACCGGAATCCTGTTCATTGGCATGCTCATAAAAATCCTTCCTTATGCCATCGTAGGCATTTACGGTTGCACTTAGTGCCAGAGAATTGGTGCCGAAGAAATCTGTAGAGAAACCACCGGGTTCGAGTATGGTTACCTTAATACCAAAACCACTTACTTCGCCAGCCAATGTTTCGGTAAGGCCCTCAACCGCAAACTTAGATGCACTGTACAGTCCCATCAATGATACCGTATTAAGGCCCAACGCACTTGAAAGCTGAATGATTTGTCCCGATTTCTGCTCTCGCATGATGGGCAGAACCGCCTGAATGGTCCACAATGAACCCAGTACATTGGTTTCAAACTGTGACCTTACGTCCTGCTCGCTTAATTCTTCTACGGCTCCAATGTGTCCAAAACCCGCATTATTGATCAATACATCGATGCGGCCAAAGTGTGTTCTTGCCGTTTGGATCGATTCAAAACTCACCGCTCTATCGGTTACGTCAAGTTCTAAGACCAATAGATTAGAGGGGAATTCCTTTTTCAGGTCGTTTAGTGCGTAGGGGTTGCGTACAGCGGCAACGACGTTATCGCCACGTTGTAAAAACGCTTGTGCCCAGATTCTGCCAAATCCACGTGATGCGCCTGTTATAAAAATTGTTTTTGCCATTATGTAATTTTTTAATGTTTGATAATGACAAAGTTCAGTCAATTATTAATAGCTGTTGTGATACAAAAGTAGGCAATAATGAAACGTTTTTACGAAATCCCGTCCCTTTCACGATGTATTGCAGATATCAAAACCATCTTATTATTAGTTCATTAGATTGATCTTACTATACAATCACCAACCAATGTTTGAAACAGATTTTGCTTAATGCTAAAGGTAAGATCAACTTAGTAATCAGTTTCTTTTAAGCAGATTTAGGATTTTTTTCAAACAATGCCCTATTGAACTTAACGACATCGGGATGAGATGGATAGGATGGTAACACAGAAAGGTCTGCAATAGCTTTGTCTCTCAAAAGAGGTGCATCTTCTTTCACGCCATCTTCTAATGCCTGTTTTAATTCTTCGCCGTTGTTGGTGTTGTCACCAGCGACCTACCGGGTGCCTTTATTAAACGAAATGCCCGTACATTTTTCCACCGTTACAGCAAAACGGTAAATACGTTGCATTTAAACATCGCGGTTTGTTGGAGACAACCCCAACAAAGGCGGGACACTCGAAATAAATTTGGCTTAGTGTCCTTTGCGTCCTCCCTTTGTGGCCTTTGCGGTAAAAATTGACCACAAAATACGTGCTGACCAAATCTTAATTTGTTGGTCAATTGTTAATTGCCTAATTTTAGATACTAAATCTAAACCCCCAATTTTATGCCTAAGCAAAAATCCCTGCTGATTGCCTTATTCTTACTGATATGCGCTGCCGCCAAAGCCACCACCTGGGACGAGCCCTGGCATAACAAAGTAGTGAAGCAGTCCCAATACTTCGTTCTGGCAAAAATTACCGGTTACGACGAAACCAAGGGCGTAACCATCAGTATCTTGAAGCAATTGGGCGGCAGTGCCCTCTCGGGCGAAATCAAGATAACCAATTTCTATCTCCTGAACCTTTGCAGCACCTCATCGGGCGAAGGGCCCGAGTTCCATTTTGCAAACGTCGATAGCTGCTACTTTTTCCTCACCCTGAACGATAAAAAACAGTACTGTATTGCCACGCCCACCACCGGATATGCGGCGGTGCAAAATGGCCATGTTGTGGCTACCTATCGCCATAGCTACCAGCAGGCCCTGGTAGACGGCGACACCTACGAAAAAACCATGACGGCCATCTTCAACAATTACCATGGCCTGGGTTATGATACGCAGTACATCAACGGCTTCGTAGATAAATATTTAGCCATGAAACCAGCCGGTTTGAGCCAGGCAGACGGAGACCTATTCTTCAATCAACACGTGGCGCTGGAATGCATCTATCACCTTAACTTACCGGGGCACTACAACCAGTTGCTGCCGTTTTTAAGGGACACCGCTAACCTGCATAACCAAATATCGGCTGCCAGGGCTTTAGGCGCTTACGATACCGATGAAAGCACCAAAACGCTGCTGGCCGAAATTGGCAACCCACACAACGTAGGTTTCATGAAAGTAATGTGCGTTTGGGCGCTTCAGGCTTACAAACCCAGGCCCATAAAAGCGGAACTTGTTAAATTAGAAGCGTCCGCATCTGAAGATGAGGTTGGTTTTGGCGGCAACATCATGGACCCAAGGGTATGCACGTCGCTGCCCAACGTAAAAGAAGCTTTGATCGAATTGATTAAGCAGAGCAAATAGTGGGCGGGCGTACGATAATAAAGAGGGCGAATTATCATACGGTTTATTTTAAGGAAGAAGCATAGGTAGGATTACGCTGATTTTGGGAAGATTGCACCAATTTTGTTTATAACATCATCAATGAAAAGAATATTACTACTGTTGTTTATCGTATTGTCGGTTAAAGCATCTGCTCAAACCACGGCTACCGACTCTACTTCAAAACCGGCGGTTGCGCTTCGCAACAAGATCATCAGCGAATCTAAAGACGGAGGCAAGCTGGATACCTGGACGCTCATTAAAGGGCACGAAATGGACGGGAAGCAAATAGCACCGGGGTTATTTGCCAGTAACAGAGAAATAGCTATTATGATATGGACCTACAATGTAGTAAAAATTGGTGTAGCGAACAAAACCGAGATTGTATCTATTTATGAAGAGCTGAAAAGCAGAAAAATCCGGGAGGATGAATTAGTAAGTATTAATTACGGCTATACTAAAGCCATGGCCGACAAAAACAAGTAAACAAAACACACATTATCTGATTTTAAATAGAAATGATATTAAGGCTACTTCTCGTGTTTTTACCAATTATAACCCATTTGTTATTAGCTGGCTACATGGGCAGAAGCATCGCAAAATCGATTCTCCTCACCAAAAAACAAAAGTGGATAAATATTATCCTTGCTGTATTGATACCGTTCGTATGGTCGGTACTGATGTATTATATCTTGAAGAAAGAACCCAATTACTTTGATAAGCGAAAAGTTATCACAAACGATAAACTGGAGGGAAGCGGATTTTAACATCCGATAATAATGCGCGCGATAGATTGTTCGATTCCCCTTTTGAGCGTAATAGCCCATGAATGGACAGGCCGATGATTTAATCAAACGTTCTGATGGAACGTTATAGGTATTGTTGCGTTTTTCTACCAGCCAGACATCCCGAAGGGATGAGGAAAGCAATTTCGTTCCATAGGAACGTGTGGTTGGTAGAAATAAAAATGTCGGTTTGCTTACGTTCCATGGGAACGTTTGGTGATTCTGTATAATGAGGGGTTCAACACTGGCGGAAATTTATATGGCTAATAGCAAAGTTTTATATCTTAGCTATCATCTTTTATGCAATCATCCGACAAACAACCAGCCACTAAATTTATCGACCTAAGCCACACTATCGAAAATGGCTTGATAACCTATAAAGGCTTGCCTGCGCCAATTGTGTGCGATTACCTAAGCAGGGAAGACTCTAAAAAATTTTATGAGGAAGGTACCGAATTCCAGATAGGTAAAATTGAAATGGTTACCAATACCGGCACTTATATGGACTGTCCTTTTCATCGGTTTGCAGATGGGAAGGATTTCTCTCAGATTGGCCTGGAATGCTTTACCGACCTGGATGCCATTGTTGTAGGGTTGCCGTTTACGGATGAGTTAGCCATTACCGCAGCACACTTAAAGAATTACGAATTAAAAAACAAGGCGGTTTTGCTTTATACCGGATGGGCAGAACACTGGAACACAGAACTGTATTACGATAATCACCCTTTTGTAACTGAGGAGGCCGCCATTTATTTGCGGGATAGTGGCGCAAAACTGGTAGGTATTGATAGCCATAATATAGATGATACCTCGGGCCGTACAAGGCCAACGCACACAACACTTTTAGGAGCGGGTATTTTAATTGTAGAGCATATGTGCAACCTGCACCTGCTTCCATCACATGGTTTTACTTTTAGCGCTATTCCGCCAAAATTTAAGGGTATAGGTACCTTCCCGGTAAGAGCTATGGCAAAAGTGCCTTGTTAAGGCATTGGCAATTGTAACATCTTTTAAAGCAGGTTTATTAGCGCCTTTGTTGGTGGTAACAACACCAACCAAGGCGGAACACTCGAAATAAATTTGGCTTTGTGTCCTTTGTGTTTCTCCCTTTGTGGACTTTGTGGTAAAATTTAACCACAAAGGCGGAACACTCGAAATAAATTTGGCTTTGTGTCCTTTGTGTTTCTCCCTTTGTGGACTTTGTGGTAAAATTTAACCACAAAGTCCGCAAAGATTAGCATACCGTTTAGCGCAAAGGGCACAAAGCATATCTTGACCACATTTAGTTTTGTTGTTTAACACTGTATATATTTATGATACAGACTCTTCATCCTAGCGGTTACCATCAACACTAATTTATTCCACAGATATGGTATTGCTTTTTAGCTTTGTTCGATCTCTTTTAAGCTATCCATTTTTTTGTAGGCCAAAAACCCTTTGATATCCTCAAAGTGTTCGCGAACGCGTTTATTGCCAAACTCGAATACTTTTTTTGCCAACCCGTCCAGGAAATCCCGATCGTGCGATACCAGAATCAGGGTGCCGTCGAAGTCTTTCAGCGCATCCTTGATGATATCTTTCGTTTTCATGTCCAAATGATTGGTCGGCTCATCAAGTATCAGCAAATTCACAGGTTCTAACAGCAACTTGATCATGGCTAAACGGGTTCTCTCCCCTCCGGAAAGCACCTTTACTTTTTTGGTGGTATCATCGCCGCTGAACATGAATGCGCCTAAAAGGTCTTTGATCTTGAGCGAGCTATCGGTTAAAGGGATCTGGTCAATGGTTTCAAATACCGTTAAGTTGCCATCAAGCAATGCAGCCTGGTTTTGGGCAAAGTACCCGATCTTTGCATTATGGCCAACCTTTAAACTCCCTTCAAATTCAATCTCGTTCATTATGGCTTTGATCATGGTAGATTTACCTTCACCGTTCTTGCCCACAAAAGCAACCTTTTCGCCACGCTCGATCACCATAGAGGCGTTTTTAAATACTACGTGGTCGCCATAGGTTTTGGTGAGGTCTTCTACAATTACCGGGTATTGACCGGAACGCGGTGAGGGCGGAAATTTCAGCCGTAATGCCGAAGTGTCAACTTCGTCTATCTCAATAACCGCGAGTTTTTCCAGCATTTTCACACGCGATTGTACCTGCAGGGTTTTAGAGTAGGTGCCCCTGAAGCGGTCGATAAATTCCTGGTTATCGGCAATAAAACGCTGCTGCTCCTCGTAGGCCTTTAACTGGTGTACCCGGCGGTCGGCACGCAATTGCAGGTAATGGCTGTATTTGGCTTTGTAATCATATATGCGGCCCATGGTCACCTCGATGGTGCGGTTGGTAATGTTATCTACAAATGCTCTGTCGTGCGAGATCACCATCACCGCCTTGGCCGAATTGATGAGGAAGTCTTCCAGCCACTGGATACTTTCGATGTCCATGTGGTTAGTCGGCTCATCCAGTAGGATCAGGTCCGGTTTTTTCAGCAAGATCTTGGCCAGTTCGATGCGCATCCGCCAGCCGCCCGAAAACTCCGAGGTTTGCCGGGTAAAATCCTTGCGTTCGAAGCCCAGGCCCTTAAGTACTTTTTCTGCCTCAGCATCATAATTAGTATCTTCTACCGAATAAACTTTCTCGCTCAGTTCCGATACCCTTTCGATCAGCTTCATGTAGTCGTCACTGTCGTAATCGGTGCGGATAGTGAGCTGTTCGTTCACCTCATCCAGTTCCTTTTGCAATTTATTCGCCTCGGCAAAAGCTTTCATGGTTTCTTCAAAAACGGTCACCTTGTCTTCGGTGAACAAATGCTGCGGCAAATAAGCAATTACCGCCTCTTTAGGGCCGGTAACACTCCCGGTGGTTGGTTTGGCTTCGCCGGCAATAATTTTGAGGATGGTAGATTTACCGGCCCCGTTTTTGCCCATCAGGGCTATCTTATCGTTCTCGTTGATGGGGAAAGTTACGTCGCTGAACAGGGTAGTTCCGCCAAATGATACGGAAATGTTATTTACATTGATCACAGTGTGGGCATATTGATTTGCAGGCAAAGATAAAGAAAGTGCTAAGTTTACTGAAACCGGGATTGCACCGATTTGGAATTGATTACGCCGATTTTCGCCCCCCTAATTATCTGATGTTTTCCTCATTATACGCCAGCTTCATAAACGCAAGCACTTCTTCATTCAAATCCTCCGGCGCAAGCATCCTGAAATGATGGTTAAACTGTTGCTGCCCCGGCACCTGCGCTATTTTCTGAAAGCATAGGTTATCCGGGTATTCTTGTTTAAAGGGGAATACCACATGGATAAAGCTTTTCCCCAACTGCGTTACCCATGCAATACGCTTGTGGCTGTTGGAGATGCCTATCATGCTTTTGGTGGCCTCCACCTGTATATCCCCCACTTTGCTGAACTCTGCAATAAAATGATGGAACAGCATCAGGGTGTATTCTGATTTACCTGTGAGGAAGGCAGATAGTTGGCGGTCGTCGGCGGGTGTCATGTTGTGATGTTATTCAAATTGGTTTGGATTGCGCCTTGTATGAAATACTGATACAACATTTATCGTATTCAAATTTAAATCAACCCAATAAATAACTATGAATGGAAACTTCCTTAAAGGAGCGAAATGTAAATCGCCTTTATATTTTTGTGCATATAGTAGTGGATTTGCCTCTATAATGCCTAAAGTGTATCTAAGGGCTTTCCTGAATTTAAGCGATAACCCCTTCTGTTGTTCCTCGTACCAATCACAAGCTTCTTTCACTTCAAGCTCAGCTTGCTTAAGAAGTTTAAGAGTAGGCACGGTTAAGGTCGTCTTCAATATCCTTCCAATCGCGCGCGGTAGTTTTGCCATCGATGAAATCCTGCTTCCGTTTCAGCAACATATCGATCTCCGCTTCTGAAAAAAGGTAATCCGGCTCTTCATCAACTGTGTATGACAAGCCAAAGCGTGCCAACACGTCCTCTAAGGCCTGAAGGTCTTTATCGTCTGGTATGTTTACGGTTACTGTAGTCATAATCAAATTTAACAATCATTAATTTAAAAAGCAATTAAATTGGGGAAGCAGATAGCTGAAGGTCGGCGGCGGGTAGCATGGATTAAAGATAATCACTAATCAGTGAAATCAAACTAATCGGTGAAATCATTCAATCACTAAAACTCCGGCAATATACCCTCCAAGCCCCACCTTTCCTCAATGCCCAGCCCAAACAACGCGAAATCATATTTAACAGGGTCCAGCGGGTCGAGTTCGCGGAGGTTTTGGGTGAGTTCGAGGGCGGTTTGCCAGTCGGTTTGTTTGCGGGTGATGAGTTTGAGTTTTCGGGCAACCCGGTCTACGTGCAAATCGCAGGGGCAAACCAGCTCTGCCGGACTGATACGGCTCCAAATCCCAAAATCTACGCCCTGCTCATCCTTCCGCACCATCCAGCGCAGGAACATGCACAGCCGTTTGCAGCTAGATTTTTGCGAGGGAGAGGAAACGTGTTTTTTGGTGCGGTTTGGGAAATCGGGAAGCGACATGAAGTAGCTCCTGAAATGGTCAAGAGCCCCCTCCGCCCCCTGAAGGGGGAACCTTTGATTTGCATTTGTGCCCATCGGTACAAATGCTTCTTCTAATGACTGATGGTAAGTATAATGGTGCCTGAAAAACGAAATAAAGTACAGCGTATCGATATCGTTAAAGGTGCGGTGCTTAAAATGGAGCAGCTTCTTTAAGTCCGGCTCTTCGTGGTTGATGATGAAATCGTAAGGCGCGCCATCCATCAAGGTAATGAGTTCTTTGCACTTATTGATAATGGTAACCCGCTGCCCCCAGGCCAGAGTTGCCGCCCAAAAGCCCATGATCTCGATATCCTGCTTTTTGGTAAACAGGTGCGGGATGCTCACCGGGTCGTTAGCGATAAATTCGGGGCGGTTGTATTGGGAGACTTTTTGGTCGAGGAAAGCTTTGAGGTTATCGTTCATTGTAATAGAATCAAGAGGCAAGAATCAAGAGATAAGACTTTTTTGCCTTTCTTGATTCTTGCCTCTTATCTCTTGGCTCTAATTTAAGCCAGCGCCTGTTTCAAATCCTCCAGCAAATCTTCGATATCCTCTACCCCTACGCTCAGTCGTAGCAGGTTATCTACCACGCCGGCTTTGTCGCGCTCGGCTTTGGGGATGCTGCCGTGCGTCATGCTCACGGGGTGGTTGATGAGGGATTCTACGCCGCCTAATGATTCGGCCAGGGAGAATACTTTAAAAGACCCCGCGATGCGGAAGGTTTCCTGCAGGTCGGCATCCTTTAAAACGATAGAAATCATGCCGCCAAAATCGCGCATCTGCCTTTTGGCAACCTCGTGGTTCGGCGAATCGGGGAAGCCCGGCCAGTATATTTTCTCTACCCTTGGGTGATCTTTTAAAAACTCGGCCACAGCCCTGCCGTTCTCGCAGTGGGCCTTCATACGCAGGTGCAGGGTTTTGATGCCCCGAAGTACCAGGAAGCTATCCATAGGCCCGGGAGTAGCTCCGCAGGCATTGTAAATGAACCACAGCTTCTTGTACAGCTCCTCGTCGTTCAGCATCAGGGCGCCCATCACCACATCGCTGTGACCGCCGATGTATTTGGTTACCGAATGCATTACTACATCGGCACCCAAATCAATCGGGTTTTGCAGGTATGGCGAAGCAAAGGTATTATCCACCACGAAAAGCAGATTATTGGCCTTGCTGATCTTGCCGATAGCCTCTATATCCACCACCTGCATCGTAGGGTTGGTAGGCGTTTCTATCCAGATGAGTTTGGTTTTATCGTTGATGTATTGGTTTATGATCTCCGGGTCTTTCAAATCCAGGAAATGGAATTTGATGCCGTAGTTGGCGAATATTTTGGTGAAGATACGGTACGAGCCGCCGTAGAGGTCGTTACCGGTAATTACCTCATCGCCGGGCGAAAGGAGTTTCATTACGGCATCGGTTGCACCCATGCCGCTGGAGAATGCCAGTCCGTATTTTGCGTTTTCCAAAGCCGCTAAGCAATCTTCCAGCGCCTTACGGGTTGGGTTGGTACCGCGCGAATACTCATACCCCTTATTATCCCCCGGCGATTTTTGCCAGTAGGTAGAGGTTTGGTATATCGGCGTCATGATAGCGCCTGTAGTTGGATCGGGCTCCTGCCCTGCGTGTATTGCTTTTGTTGCGAATTTCATGTCGTGCTTTCAGCACGGTCCATAGTCGATAGTCGATGGACCATAGTAAAAAATACAATATTCATAGCTATGGACTATCGACCATCGACTATGGACTAAATTAGTATGCTCGGGCAAAAAGCACCCTCTGCGTCGACGGATTGCCCGTCAAAATGCATTTGCCCTCTTCCTGCTTATTGTTCAAAGGTATGCAACGTATTGTTGCCTTAGTTTCATCTTTTATCTTTTGTTCGGTTTCTGAGGTGCCATCCCAATGGGCCGATATAAAGCCCGGCTGCTCATCAAGCATACGTTTGAACTCCTCGTAGGTATCTACCTCGGTGGTATTCTCCGCACGGAAGGTTGAGGCCTTGGTGTAGATATTGGTCTGTATCTCTTCCAGCAAGGCGGTGATGTGCGCTGCCAAACCATCCTGTTGTACGGTTTCCTTGGTTTTGGTATCGCGGCGGGCAAGTTCTACGGTGCCATTCTGCATATCGCGACTGCCTATGGCTACGCGCAATGGCACGCCTTTCAGTTCGTATTCGGCAAATTTTGCGCCAGGGCGATGGGTGTCGCGGTTATCGAATTTCACGGTAACATCTTTAGAGCGTAACTCTTTAGTTAAGCCTTTAACGTATTCGCTGATGGCATCCAGTTCTTCGGGGTGCTTGTATATCGGCACAATAACCACCTGTATCGGTGCCAGTTTTGGCGGCAATACCAGTCCGGCATCATCGGAGTGCGCCATAATCAAGGCACCAATTAAACGTGTTGATACTCCCCATGAGGTTGCCCAAACAAAATCCTGTTTGTTATCGCGGGTGGTGAATTTCACGTCGAAAGCTTTGGCGAAATTCTGCCCTAAAAAGTGTGATGTACCGGCCTGCAGGGCCTTGCCATCCTGCATCAATGCTTCGATGCAGTAGGTATCCAGCGCGCCGGCGAAGCGTTCGTTGGCGGTTTTGCGGCCTTTTACTACCGGCAGCGCCATCCAATTTTCGGCAAATTCGGCGTAAACATCCAGCATCTGTTCGGTTTCTGCTACAGCTTCTTCGGCGGTTGCGTGGGCGGTATGGCCCTCCTGCCATAAGAATTCGCTGGTGCGCAAAAACAAACGGGTGCGCATTTCCCAACGCATTACGTTGGCCCATTGGTTCACCAAAATAGGCAAATCACGGTAGCTTTGTATCCAGCCGCGGTAGGTGTTCCAGATGATGGTTTCTGATGTTGGGCGAATGATTAATTCTTCCTCCAATTTCGCGTCCTCATCCACAACAATATTGCCGTTGCCATCGTTCTTTAGCCTGTAGTGGGTAACTACAGCGCATTCTTTAGCGAAACCTTCCACGTGGCTGGCTTCTTTAGAGAAGAAAGACTTTGGTATAAGCAGCGGGAAATAGGCGTTCTGATGCCCGGTTTCTTTGAACATTTTATCGAGCTGAGCCTGTATCTTTTCCCATATAGAATAGCCGTAGGGCTTAATGATCATACACCCTCTGACAGGCGAATATTCGGCCATATCAGATTTAATTATTAAGTCGTTAAACCATTGCGAATAATCTTCGTCTTTGCTGATAACACCTTTGCTCATATATTGATTTTTGGAATAGAATTTGACTTTATAATTAATAATACTAACCGCCAAATTTATAAATTTATACGTTTATTTGAACTCGAACTTTATACTCTCTGCAAAATGAAAAGGAACCTACTCTTAGGAATCGCAATTATCGGCGCCGTGGCGCTGAGTTCCTGCTCGGTAAATAAAACCGCAAACAACGCAAAAAACAGCGACGACGTCTACTTTTCGCAGGCAACCGCAGGAGAAGCGCCCGAATATATAGCGCCTAAACCCGTGTACCAGCAGCAGCAGGACGACGTAGCCTATGACGGCGATGGCGGCGACGACGATTATTACTACTACGACGATTACTCATCGCGTATCAACCGTTTTGGCTATTACTCGCCATTTAGCTACTACGATAGCTATTACGGCAATTACAATCCATACAATTACAGCAACTATAGTTTCAGCATAGGCCTAAACTGGAGCCCTTTCACCCTCCCTTATGGCTATTATGGCGGTATAGGCTATGGCTATGGTGCATTTTCGCCCTATGCCGGCTTTGGTTATGGCGGTTATTATGGTTACGGTGGTTATGGCGGCTATGGCTATTCGCCCTACTCGTACTGGGGTACAGGCTATGGTTACGGCGGCTCGTACTGGGGCCCGGTATCGGCCTATGGCAACCCGCGCCCTGTGCGCGGAACAGGCAGCCCGCGTGGATTAGGCGCAGGCGGCCGCAATGGTGTAGGCTATAACGGGGTTGCCAACAATGGCATTGGCTACTATCCAAACAGGCCAACCAGGGGCGCAAACGGCGGCTATACCAGAACGGCTAACGGCAATAATAACGGCGGCTACAGCAATACGCGCCCAACCAGGGCAGCACGCAGCGGCGGTAACGACAGCTATCAGCCACAACAACGCCCGGCAAGTACAGCCCGCACGCCCGATAGGCAACCTACTTACTCTCCTCCCGCTCCTTCATCCTCAAGCAGCAGTGGTGGCGGTGGCGGCGGCTCAAGCAGCGGCGGTGGTGGCGGCGGCAGACCATCACGACCATAATTTTTATCACATACACCTATTATTTTATGAAAATTAAATATCTACTCAGTGTAATTGCTATAGTAGCAATTACCCAAAATAGTTTTGCCCAATACGCGCAGGATGCGGTGCGTTTTTCTACCGGGCAAACCGGCTCTACAGCGCGTATAAAAGGCGTTGGCAATGCCGGCACAGCCATTGGCGGCGACCTTAGCTCGGTAAGCGGCAACCCCGCCGGCCTGGGTTTCTTTACCCATTCGGAGTTGAGCATTACGCCCGAATACAACAATTTCAAAGCAAACTCGAGCTATTTAAACAGTTCTAAAGTTGATACAAAAACTACCGGCAACCTTAACCACGCCGCCTTTGTGATATACCAGCAGCTGCAACGGCCAAAAGGTGCCGATAAAACCAAAGGATGGCTTAGTTTTAACTATGGCGGCGGTTACAGCCGTACCGCGAATTTTTACGAAAACATCAATTACGCGGGCCGAAATAGCAACAACTCTATCAATGATTACTATGCCAACCAGGCCAACCAGTATGGTATAGACGTAGGTACCCTGGCCGGTGCCGCTTACGACCATAACCTGATAGATAATTACGGCACCAACGCCGATCCCAACTATAAAAGCAATGCTTTCCCTGGCATTAACCAGCAGAGCATCGCGACACGCAGCGGCGGCCTATCAGCTTTGGATTTTGCCTTTGGCGCCAACTACAGCAACAAGTTCTACATCGGCGCGGGCATAAGCTTCGTAAACGTGAGGTTCAACTCCCTCAGCAATTTTTATGAGGATGGTTCGCTATCGGTACTCGAAGGCAATCCTAACCCTGTTGGGGTTACCCGCAATTACACCTCTAATTTTACGCAGGATCAAGACACCAAAGGCTCGGGCATTAGCGGCCGTTTAGGCGTTATCTTCAAACCTGCCGATGCATTCCGTATAGGTGCGGTAATTCACACGCCTACTTATTATACTATTGATGATTCGTACAGCGAGAGCCTGGCTACCAGCATAAGCAACGGACAGCGTTACGAAGACGGTCCGCAGAACTATGCGCTGACTTACACCATGCGCACACCGTGGAAATTTGCCGGCGGTGCATCTATATTCATTAAATCGTTTGGTTTTATTACCGGCGATATCGAATATGTAGATTACAGCAGCACCCATATCAGCAGCGATGCTAATTTCGATGGCACTTTCGATAACTCGACCATACGCAGCAATTACCAATCGGCAGTAAACTACCATTTAGGTGCCGAAGCCCGCATCACCAGTTTCTTTTTGCTGCGTGGCGGTTACGGCATACAGGGCAAAGCCCGCCGCGATGGCAACGACAGCGACATTAAAACCGTAAGCGGCGGCTTAGGTCTGCGCTTTGGCCAGTATTACCTGGATGCTACCTACACCCACGCCACCGGCAGCCAAACGGTGTTCCCTTACGAAATCGGTTCTGCAAGCCCAAGCGCATTGCTCAACAAAACATTGAACAATGGTTATTTGACTTTGGGGTATAGGTTTTAAGATTTGAGACGTGAGATTTGAGATGTGAGACTTCATAGTGGCTATTTAACCACAGAGTCCGCAGAGATATACACAGAGGTTCACAGAGATTTTATAAATAAGCGAGGCGATGAAAAATTTCATCGCCTTACTTATTGGAATTGAAATCAAAAAAATGGAAGTTGAATTATTACAAAACCTTAGAGATAATCCAAAAAGAGGGCCGTTCCGAAACGAGCCAATTTCGTTGGATGAAATTCGTGCGCTGGAATTGGTGTATAACAATGGCAACGAGTTTCCAAAGGCGTTGCGTGAAATGTTGTTCCTCGCTGGGAAATATTGCATTGTACTTGATTTTGGGCTAAATCATTCACAACAAGAATTGCAAGAAGATACCAGAAAATGGATGAAAGAATTCGACAGGTTTATATCCAGGCCATTTTATGTAATAGATATTTACAACGCGCTTGACCAGTGTGTTTTTGTTTATTTAGATGAGGTCGGCGTACACGACCCGGTTATTTACGAAGCATATTACGCGGATGCTTTGCTTGAGCCCTCGTGGATTCGTTGCCTGGACTTAACAATCTCTGATTTGATTACAACAAGGCTGCATAGCGTAAAAATGGGTGAAAATCCATATTGAAGCACTAAAAATCTAAAAGACTTTCTGCCGCCGCAGGGTCCTCTACCGAGTTTGAGTTAACCCATAAAAATACTACGCTAAAAAGCCATCGCTACTGCAAACTTAATATCATAAAACGTTCCGATGGAACGTAAAATGGACGGTTTTACATGTTTCCTACCCATAAGCCGTCCCGAAGGGACGAAGAAAGTAAATGCGTATCCCTTCGGGATACCTTATGGGTAGAAAAAGAAAGATATGAAAGCGCGTTCCATAGGAACGCTTTATAGGTTCTCACGATTTGGTAAGTGGCGGGAACACTTCATGTCCCCGTAAGGTCTCTTTGAAAAAGGACCCTGCGGAACCGTTGCCCCCCCCCCGGGGAAGCCCGGAGCGTAACACAATCTTCCGCCGCCGCAGGATCCTCTACTGAGAGCCTGCGGTGACGGTTAAGATGCTTTACATAAATAATCAAGGCGATGAAAATTTCATCGCCTTGATTATTTATGGGGTAATAACAAATCCGAAATCGAACATTCGAATTCCGAAATCAATTAATCTTCATTCACGAAAGACCTCAACATCCAGGTGTTTTTCTCCTTGAATTGCATAAAACGGTTCACCATATCGTTGGTACCATCGTCGCCGGCTTTATCGGTTATTTCCAGTAGTTCGCGCTCCATTTCAATCAATGTAGCCATGTCTTCAATCAAAGCCTTTACCATATCGGTATCCTTCAATCCGATGGTTTGGATTTCTTTCAGGGTTGATGTGCCGATATAGTCTTTAAAAGTACTATAAGGGGCTTTTCCCAGGGTGAGGATACGCTCTGCCAGTTCGTCGATAGTAGTAAGCGCGGCGGTGTATAACTCCTCGAATTTTACGTGCAGGGTAAAAAAGCTTTGGCCTTTTACGTTCCAGTGGCAGCCACGCAGTTTTTGGTAGTGGATGTGGTAATTGGCCAGCAGGTCGTTCAGATGGTCTACAACCGGTTTTACTTTTTTTTCTTCTAAGCTTATTTCTTTTGCGTCCATAGTGTTGTGATGTGTGTATGTGTTTGGTGGATTAGATACCTTTGGCGGCATCGTTGATAAAGGTAAGCACATTTGATAATATTGCCCATATTTGCAGCATAAATGACAATGCTGCAACCATTATTCGGCCATCAATTCGGCGGCACCATCTGGCGGATGGAGATAGACGAGCTAACAGACACCCTGCTGCTGGAAATACGAAACTCCGACGATAAGCAGGTAAGTTTTGCCTCCCTATCCTTAACTACCGGCCGGCTGTACTTTGAAGGCCTTACTACCGAAGAACGCTGGCTTACGGGTTTGGAAGCCGTGTATGATGGCGTAGCTTTACTGCATTACTACAAGCATGAGGGCAGCCCCGAGCACAAGGGCATTATCGCCATCGGCACACAGGATGCTGCGACCTTATGGAGCAACTACAGCCACGCGTTCGACCATCTCAGCATAAACGGCCCTATAATTTACGATACCACCCTACAGCCCAAAAAACTGATGCTGGCCGATATGACTACCGGCCGGCCGATGCGCAGCTACCAACCGGCCGATTTGCCCCTGCCCAACAGCATAGCCGTACCCGAAATAGCCTCCGCACAGGATTTTATGGCCGGCACGCTACCCGAAACGCCTTACGGAAATATCGTGCAGCGGCTGGATTACAATAGGTATAGAATTGTATCTTTGCACACGTTAAAAAACGGGGTGCTGCAACAGCACCTGTATATAATGGAGGGTCCGGAGATTGTGTACGCCGATTTATTGAACGCCGATATACAAAAATTGCAGCCCGAGGCGTTTGTATTACATAAAAATGTACTTGTTTACATTAAGAATAAAACAGAAATTATCGTATTAGCCCTCTAAAAATACTGTATAATAGCAAATTATGAAGCATAAGTTCTTATTGTTATCCTCCATATCCCTCTTCGCCTCCGCTTCGTTATACGCCCGCCCATTAGTTGATTCTGTAGGCGTAGAAAACCTCAACGGCAAGAAAGTTATCCTCCACAAGCTGGACCCAAAAGACAATTATTACTCCCTCGGTCGCAAATACGGCGTTAGCCCGAAAGCTATCATCGACTTTAATAATAACGCCAGCATGCAGATTGGCAAAATTATCAAAGTGCCTACCGAGCGCCCCTTTGCCGATGCCCCTGCGGTAGTAACTACCACCCCGGCCCAACAGCCGCAAACAAAGCCTGTAGTGCAGCAACCCGCAACAACTCAGCCTGCAACTACCACTCCCGTAGTAACTACCCAGCCCGCAACAAACACACCACCCACCATAACCGCTGCCGACCAAAAAACTGCACAGCAGGTGGCCAACAGCAATAATACCAGCGGCATTACCACGCAGCAATACAAAGTATCGGCTGGCGAAACGCTTTATGCCATCGCCAAACGCTTCGGCACTACGGTTGATGAAATTACCGAAACCAACAAACTAACCGGCCCCCTTATGCCGGGCCAGGTGCTCACCATACGCTCAGGCGTGCCTGCGCCTAAGCCCGTTGCAACGCAACCCGTTGTTACGCAGCCTGCAGGTACTGCTCCTGTTGTAATGCACCCCGATACCGCCTTGGCCAAACGCGATAGCACTTACGTGGCATCGCCGGCAGATTCATTGGCCGATAAACGCGCCGGTAACGCCAAATACGGCTTATTCGAAAAGAACGAGAAGGGCGTAGCCACCTGGATAGAAGATACCAGCCTCGACCCCAATAAAAAACTGATACTGCACCGCACCGCCCCTATTGGCACCGTGATGCGCATTACCAACCCCATGACGGGTAAAAGCACCTTTGCCAAGGTAGTTGGCCGCTTTACCGATAACCAAAACACCCAGGGCGTTATGATTGTAATGACCAAGAATGTTGCCGACGCTATCGGTGCTATTGACAAACGTTTCCATGTAACTATTAGCTACGGTACGCCTAATGAATAAACCTTATGTAGTTGGTGTTGCCGGCGGAAGCGGAAGTGGCAAAACCTTTTTCCTGAAATGTTTTTTGGAGCATTTTACGCCCGAAGAAGTGTGCCTGGTATCGCAGGATGATTACTACATCCCCGTGGCGCATACCATGACCAAGGAAGAAAACAAGCACTATAACTTCGACCTGCCCAGCACCATTGATGCTGATTTGTTTGAGAGCGACATCAGCAAGCTGATGCGCTGGGAAACCGTTTACCAAAAAGAATACACCTTCAATAACCCCGATATCGTACCCAGGATACTGGAGATAAAGCCCGCGCCTATCATTATCGTAGAGGGTTTGTTCATCCTCCACTTTAAAAAGGTAGCCAACGATCTGGACATGACCATCTTCATCGAAGCCGACGAAGACATTGCCCTGGCACGCCGCCTTAAGCGCGACCTGGCCGAACGCGGCTACTCTAACGAAGACGCGTATTTCAAATGGGTGAACCACGTTGTACCGGCCTATAAAGAGTACCTGCTGCCCCACCGCGACAGATGTGCCAAAGTAGTAATCAACAACGGAACGGTGGCGGATGACATCATCAGGGTAACAGACGAAATTTCGCAGGAATTGAGGGAAAGGGTTTTCGGGAAAAGATAAGGCGATTTATGAATAACCTGGTTGTGATAGAAAGCCCTTTCAATTTAGGGTTAAAAGAACTTACGCCGGGCAAACCGCCGGGTGTAGACAGGCTTCCGCAATGGCTAAAGCAACACGGCCTATATGAAGCCCTCTCGCCCACTCAAATCATCAACATACCCGCACCACCCTACAGCATGCATATCGATGCCGAAACGGGCGTTAGGAACGCGGATGCAATTGTGGACTATTCCAAAAATTTAGCGCTTACGGTACAGGATACTTTAGCAAAAAACAACTTCCCCTTAGTTATCGGCGGCGATTGCAGCATATTGATCGGCTGCATGCTGGGCGCAAAAAAGCATGGCCAATGCGCTTTGTTTTTTATGGATGGGCATACCGACTACGTCCCCACCCAATTTTCGGCAACCAAAGCCGCGGCAGGCATGGACCTGGCTTTAGTAACCGGCAACGGTGCGAACAAAATCACCAATATCGATGGCTTAAAACCCTACGTAAACGAAGCCGACGCCCTTGCTTTCGGTAATCGTTGCGAGGACCGGGAGTATGTAGAGTTGATCCTCAACTCGGGCATCGCCTATTTCAGCTTGAGCCATATCAGGCAAATCGGTATTAAAACCGTTACAGCTGATTTTATAGCCCAGGCTAAATTGAAAAACTTAGACGGCATCTGGATTCATTTGGACGTAGACGTGCTGGATGATGATATAATGCCCTGTGTGGACTCCCCTCAGCAAGGAGGCCTATCTTATAGCGAACTGAACCAAACGTTAACTGCGCTTTTCCAATCGGGTATAGTAAGCGGTATGGATATTACCATCCTCGATCCGGATCTAGACGAAGAGGGAGTGTATGCAGGGATCTTCGTTAAAGAAATAGCAAAAGTGCTTAATGCACGGGGAAAGGAATAGTTCGAAATCTCGTCAATCGCAATTCAGCAACAGATCGTAGTATTTCTTCATCAGGATGGTATCGTAGTTCACGAGAGAGTTGTAGGCTTCGGTAACCAGCTCGTTCAAAATAGAAGAGCCGAGCTGCCCTGCCCCGTTGGGGATGGAGTCGTAATAGGTAATAAGCTCTTTAACCCTTATGATCTCGTACAATAACTGCTGAATGAGGTCGGTGTGCTGCCCGTTGCCCATCCCCCGCGAATTATTGAGAAAACCTAAAGGATCATTGGTGGTAGATGTCATTTGCAAAACAAGGATCCGGCTAAATGTTTCTCGATATAGTTATACTTAAGTACTTGCAACCACTAAGATTTGTATTTTGTTTTAATTATTTATAAAAAATTAAAATTAAAATAACAAAACCCTCTTTTTGGGAGGGTTTTGTCTTATACGGATTAGGTATGTTATTTGTTCGACTCTGGCCTTGGCAATAAAACTTTACGGGAAAGTTTCAGTTTGCCTTGTTTATCCACGTCAAGCAGTTTCACGCGCACCTCGTCGCCTATGTTGAAGATACCATCCATGGTCTCTATCCTGCGGTGATCTATTTCAGAGATGTGCAGCAAGCCATCTTTACCCGGCATAATTTCTACGAATGCGCCAAACGGCATAATCGATTTCACTTTGCCTTCGTATATCTCGCCAACTTCCGGTTTAGAAGCGATGTTGCGGATGCGGGTTAAAGCCGCATCGATAGCTGCCTTGTTATCGGCAAATACCTGTACTATACCCACGTTGTTAACCTCTTCGATAGAGATAGTAGCACCGGTTTCGCGTTGCATTTCCTGGATGATTTTACCGCCGGGCCCGATAACTGCACCAATAAATTCTTTGTCGATTTTAATGGTAACAATACGTGGAGCGTGTGGTTTATAATCTTCGCGTGGCGCGGTCATGGTTTTAGCCATTTCGCCAAGGATATGTAAGCGGCCTTCTTTTGCCTGATCTAATGCGTTGGTAAGCACTTCGTAAGAAAGACCGTTAATTTTCAGGTCCATCTGTACAGCAACTATACCGTTTTTGGTACCGGTTACTTTAAAGTCCATATCACCTAAGTGATCTTCATCGCCAAGGATATCAGAAAGGATAGCGTATTTGGTACCCATTTCGTTGGTGATCAAGCCCATTGCGATACCTGATACCGGGTTGGTGATTTTAACACCTGCATCCATCAAAGCCAAAGTACCGGCGCAAACCGTAGCCATTGACGATGAACCGTTAGATTCCAAAATATCAGAAACGATACGGATAGTGTATGGGTTCTCATCTTCGTGCGGTAACACACGTTTTAACGAACGCATAGCCAGGTTACCGTGACCAATCTCGCGACGGCCTGCACCCCTGTTAGGGCGAACCTCACCGGTTGAGAAACCAGGGAAATTGTAGTGCAACAGGAATTTTTGGTAACCGTTGATGAAAGCACCATCAATCATTTGCTCATCGTCCTTAGCGCCTAAGGTAACGGTGGTTAATGCCTGGGTTTCGCCGCGGGTAAATACAGCGCTACCGTGTGCAGATGGCAGGTAACTAACTTCGCTCCATATAGGGCGTATTTGTTTGGTGTGGCGGCCATCTAAACGTTTGCCTTCATCCAAAACCAGGTTACGGATGGCATCGTATTCCACATCGTGGTAGTATTTTTTGGCTAACGATTTGGTGATATCGTCAATTTCGCCTAAAGTAGCGATGTAAGCATCACGTACTTCTTTGAATTTTGCAGAACGCTCGTCTTTTGCAGAAGCAGAAGAAGCGATATCATATACCTGCTGGTAAGTAGCTTCGTAGATAGCCTTTTTCAGGTCTTCGTTGCTGTGCTCGTGGCTGTAGGTACGTTTAACAGTTTTGCCAACTTCTTCGGCAAGCTCAATTTGCGCTAAACACTGTATTTTGATGGCAGTGTGTGCAAACTTAATCGCTTCAACCAGTTCAGCTTCCTGTATCTCGGCACTTTCGCCTTCCACCATGTTGATGTCGTGCTGGTTACCTGCTACAATGAATTCTAGGGTTGCAGTTTTTAACTGGCTAAGGGTTGGGTTGATAATCAATTTGCCATCAACTTTAGCAACACGCACTTCAGATATAGGCCCGTTGAAAGGGATATCAGAAACAGCTAATGCTGCAGAAGCCGCTAAACCTGCCAGTGCATCCGGCATAATGTCTTTATCGGCAGAAATCAAAGAAATCATCACTTGTGTATCGGCGTGATAATCTTCTGGGAACATTGGGCGCAATGCACGGTCAACCAAACGCGAGATCAAAACCTCATAGTCTGACAAACGTGCCTCGCGGCGTAAAAAACCACCCGGTATGCGGCCGGTGGAAGCGTATTTCTCTTGATAATCTACAGAAAGAGGTAAGAAATCAATGCCCTCTTTTGCATCCGGTGATGATACTACAGTAGCCAATAACATGGTATCACCCATCTTAATTACTACAGAGCCATCTGCCTGCTTAGCCAGTTTACCGGTTTCGATCTCAATGGTGCGGCCGTCACCTAAATCAATAACCTTTTTAATTACGTTTAAACTCATCTTGTTTGTGTTGTGGGGCGCTTTTCATCTTCAGGAGCGTCCCGGTTTTTATGTGTGTGTATGTATTGTTTCGATGTGTATGTTTCGCCGGTTCTGAATCGGCTTTTGAAGCTGTTTTTGCGACTGTTTTAGGTTTATAAAAGGCAGCAAATAACGATTTCAAAAAGTAAAAAAGCCATCCTGCATAATGCGGACGGCTTTTTGAAAAATATTCAGGAGGATTACTTGATGATATCCCTTAGCGCTAAAGCTTTGATGATAGCACGATACCTGTTGATATCTTTTTTGAAAAGGTATGCCAGCAATCCGCGGCGTTTACCTACTAATTTTTGTAGCGATAACTGGGTAGAAAAATCGTGTTTGTTTTTCTTAAGGTGACCAGTTAAGTGCGCTATGCGGTAAGTGAATAATGCTACCTGTCCTTCGGTTGTACCTGTATCAGCGGCACTCTTACCATGTTTTGCAAAGATCTCTGCCTTTGCTTCGTTACTTAAATACATTACGTAAATAATATTAAAGCGTTTAAAATTCTATTAATTGTGGCGCAAAGATACGGTTAAGCTTTTATATGTGCAAGGGGTGGTTTGATATTGGTGAATTGTTGATTAAGAGGGTGGTTGGGGTTGGCGAAAGTCGTTGAATTTATATATTAAGAGGACTATAATTTCCAGTTCGTTACTGCTGTATTACTGCTCATTTTGCTAGTTTATAGAAATCCATTTGCCTAACTATACTGTCAGCCTTTACGATGGTCATTTGCTTTGTCTCGAATGTGTTGCCAATTCCAATATCCGCACCAAACACATTAACTACCCAATCATTATTTTCCGGCGCATCCTGCTTTTTAAACTTTACTGTATTTGCACAACTATTAAGTTCGGCTTTAACCTTATCAATGCCATATTTCCCAATGCATAGCCGGATAAATCGTTCGTGAATCTTACTGTTCCAAGCTTCTGTATTGGCTAAGAATGGCTGCAATGTAGTTATCGCGTTTTTTTTGTCACCAAGCCTTTCATAAGCATAAGAGCAAAGAATAGCAGAATTAACCTCATATTGAAGATAACCATTCATATCCGAATAACTTTTTAACTGCACAGGTCTTTCGTTATGATAAAAGGCAATTACAATCTTAAACAACTCGTTGGCCTTCTCTTTCTCTCCCCGTTTATCAAATTGAATAGCGGATTTGCAATGATTGATTAATTTATGAGGTGTTGTTAGAGGATAGTCGTACTGTAAATAAGTGAAAATCCCTGTCTCGGTTACGGTAGTATCAAGCTTGGAATTCACAATAATTACGGTGTCTATTTTCCTAATAACCGTGTCACAGTTATGGTATAATGTTTCCAACTTATCATATTCATCGAGGTCGCTATTTATGGTTCTCGTTCTTACTCCTGATTGGTTACAGGACAAAAGCAAAAATGGCCAGAGAATATTTATTAACTGTTTCAATTTGTAACAAATCGCATGTAAATTATTTATAAATGTAACTATTCTCCGCTCAAAATCAACCACTCACCAATCGTGGCGTTGCCTGCGGCCCGCGCTCTAAACGCTTGCGAAATTGCCTACTATGAAAAATCAATGCCCCGCAACCCGCACATCCACCTTCATTGCCGTCGGTTTTAATCGACGGATTAAAAGCAAACCTACAGGCTTTAGCCAAAACCTATTTCGGTTAGAAAACCATGGGGGGTACCGTCGGTTAAAACCGACGTTAATGAAACTGATAAACTTGCATATCAACCACATCGGGGTTAAACGTCGGTAGTAAGAATACAACAAAATCTTTTCGTGCCATCGGTACGAAACCCAACCCCGCGATCACCTACTTGCTATTGTACAGTACCTACGGCACTGAAATTCGTTCATCTCAATATCTACCGACATTTTGCCCCCATGGGGCAGTTAACCGTCGAAAGATATTTAGGAATGATATTCCTCTTATCAAATCTTTCTTACTTTTGACTTCTAACTTTTTACTTTCAAAGCATGCCCTACTCCACTTTCGAAACCGAGCACCGCGTACGTCCCGATGATATCGACATGTTTCAGCATGTGCATAACAGCAAGTATTTTGATTATGTGCTGGCCGCCCGTTACGAGCAGATGGAAACCTGCTACGGCATGGGCATGGAGAAATTTATGGAGCGCGGCTTTGGATGGGTAGTGCGCAGCGTATATATGGACTACAAACGCGCCCTGGTAATGGGCGATTACTTCTTAGTGCGCACCGGCATAGAAAGCATCAACGATAAAGGCTGCCGCGTGGCATTCACCATCATCAACAAAGCCACCAAAAAAGTTTGCTGCGATGGCTACTTCGATTACGTAATGATTGATATGGCCACCGGTCGCGGCACGAAAGTGCCCGAGGATGTGATTGAGCATTATGGGATTTGAGTTGACCTTATATTATAATTTGTATATTTACCTATGAAACCACGGCTTTATCTTGACACTTCAGTATTTGGAGGTTATTTTGATGACGAGTTTGAGGAGTTCACAAAACTTTTATTTGAACGGATTCGAAATGATGAATTTGTTGTCATGTATTCTTCTGTGACGGCTTATGAACTTGCTTCAGCACCCACAAAAGTAAAGTCGTTGGTAACAGCACTCAAAGCATCAAATACCGAATTTATAGAGGAATCAGATGACGCTGTTGAGTTAGCCATGTCATATATAAACGAAAAAGTCGTTGGCAAAACAAGTTTTGCAGATTGTTTGCATATTGCGTTAGCAACTATTCATAAAGCCAGTTTTTTAGTTAGTTGGAACTTTAAACATATCGTAAACGTTGACAGAATAAGGGGATACAATTCTATTAATTTAAAAAATGGACACGGCTTACTTGAAATTCGCTCACCGAGAGATTTTATAAAATATGAAGACAGTAATTGAAAAAAAATTCGACGCTGTTCTGTTTATGCGTGAACAGCGTGAAAAATTGACTATCGAATTGTCTAAAATGACAAAGGAGGAAATAGTGGAATTCTTTAAGCAAAAAAGCAAAACAGAACCGCTAAGGCCAAGTGCGTAGTTTTCGTGCAGGATGACGAGATTGAGCATTAGTGTATTTGATGTGCAGATTTCAAATTTCAGATGTGCAGATAAAACTCCTCAACTTATCCTTGCGAGGCCCATGTATGATAGAAGCGAATATTGCAGATAATGCTAATTTTCAAAATATTATTTTCCACTGATTATTGAAAAACGTATATTATCAAGTGACACCCAATTATTCTTTTTAGCATACACTATTACTTGCCCATTACTCAAAACATCAACCCGGCAAGGCAGATCATCTGAACAAACTGTTGCGAAAACCAGTCTTTTTTTGGGGCGACAGCCGTCTGGCAATATAAAAGCTGGCATATTATTTATGCCCCCTTTTATTAACCCATTTAAATAAACTTCCCCATCGCTGTATTTCAGGTAACCAGCACCTGAATATTCAACTAGATTTCCATTATCAAAGTTAACCCAGCCAGATGCCAAATCGGCCTCATGCCAAATGGGTTTAATGTTGTTACGAATAATAGCTAAGGAATCTATTTGTGGTTGAATACTTGCCTCCACGCGATTACTTATGTAAAAATTAGCTAATGCTAAAAGGCCAACTCCGCAAGCAGGGACAAAGAGGCCAATTACCCAACGGAATGTACGGACATAGCTGTCAAGTTTTCTTTCGATTTCATCTTTCACTCGGTCCGCCTCGGTTCTGGCGGCTTCTTTTGCTTTTTCTATTTTATCGCGAATTGTTTCACTCATTTCACTACTATTATTTAGATAAATCTATATTATTATCTCAAATCAACCAAGCCCTCAGAAATATTAAAATAATTATTGTTTGATGCAAAACTGCATTGGAAAAGTCAACCAAAAAGTCATAGAAAACAGTTCTAATTGGGAAAAGAACTATCTTAGGATGAGGAATTAAAGATTTGTAAACTATTTTACTTAACGCCACAATGTCTATCAAAAGCGAACTTGCCAAACTCGATAAAAAGGCCCTTATCGAAATATTGACGGACTTGTACAAGAAAAACAAGTCGGTACAGGAGTATCTCAATTTATACATCAAACCCGAGGATGAGGCGAGTTTATTAGAAAGCTATCGCGTAAAGGTTTACGAAGCCTTTTTCCCAAAGCGTGGCTACAATTATAATCTTAAGCAAGGTAAAGAAGCGATAAGTGATTTTAAAAAACTCGGCACTTCCCCCGAGTCGGTCGCAAGCCTTATGCTTTTTTATGTTGAAACCGGCATACAGTTCACCAACGATTTTGGAGACATTAATGAGGCTTTTTATAATAGTTTGGCAAGCACTTTCAGCAATGCCTTAAAATTGGCGCACAAAGAAGGCATCCTGGAGCAATTTGAACAACGCGCTTCAGATATATTTGAAAGCAGCGAAAACTTCGGATGGGGTTTCGGCTACAGCGTGTCAGAAATATTTTTCAATTACTACTAATAGATAAACACATCCATCATCTGTATCCCGGCGCTTCGGGACACATTCATTTTAAATCAATCTGCATTTGAAATCTGCACACCTGCACATCAATTCGCCAGTATTGCATCCCCGCAGCAGTCCATATCGCTTAGCAGCAAGCCCTTGGATCCGTTGATGGTTTCGATAATATGGATGAATTTATAGGTTTTTGTGACGTGGTCGAACGCATGGTCAACCAGCTTTATATTAAGGTCGGCGATGTCAAAATCAACATCATCCTGCAGGCACAGGAAATGCTGGTTTTTCATCGGCATAAAATCGTGGGTGTACCCCTGATCGTGCAGGGCTATAACGCGGTTGGTAATGGCGTTATTGAGTTTACGGGCGCTGTTCTTCAGGGTGTTCATGGCTTTGTGAGTTTTTACAGTAAATAGGACGCTCGGCCCGGGTAAACTGTTACAGATGAACAATTTAAATCCGGCAATTTATATACACAATATACGTACCAAGAATACTTAAGTTGCAGTTAATCTGAAATTAACAGTCGAGGCGGTTGGTTCCGCAGGCTTTTTAAATGAGGTAATCTCCGGCTTTGCCGTATTTCTCTAACTGGCGTATTCCCGTGCTGGAGATATGTTCAAATTCCATATCGCAAAAAATAGCGATAACGCTGATATTTTTATTACTCAGCTCCTGCATGTAGCGATATTGGTTAAGCTCGTACTGCAAGTCGCTACCGTTACGCAACCCGCGGATAATGGCAACCTCATAACCAAGGCTTTGTGTAAAATCGGTTAGCAGGCCTTCATATTGAGACACTTGCCTAAAATTCAATACAGTCGGCAAGGGATAAGTGGCCGCATCCTTCCCCGGGTTTACGCCGCGGGCTATGATTACCTTATCAAATATCTGCTCGGCCTTTTGCAAGATATTATAATGCCCCTTATGGAAAGGGTTAAAACTGCCGGGATACACAGCAATACGCGGCACACGGGCATTCACATAACCAATGAGCGCATCCAGCGCAGGGTTATCAACGCTTTGCCTTAAAGTTTGCAGCACCTCAACCCTCTTTTGCTTATACACGCTGTAATCAACAAACTGAAACTCCTTAAATATCTGCTGCTCGTATTCCAGTAACCTGTCAAATGGTTGGTACAGGATATTTAAGTCGGCTGCAGAAAATATTTCGGAAAGCGGAGTTTTGGGCTCATGCGTTTTGGTATCCAGGATAATGTTTATTACCTGCTGTTTTAGCTGCTCATCGCCATTAAAAACCTCTTGAAAATAAGTGGCGGAGTCTTCCTCGTTGGTTGCCGATTTGGGGTCGTAAACGATGTCATGGAAAACAGTAGCCAAAAGCAAAGCATCGTTATCACTATGGCCTTGCTTTGTCAACAGGCCCCAAATCTCATCAAGGTGGGCAAGGGTATGATAAAAACGATGCGGCTGGCGGTAGTTATCCAATACATTAGCATCGATGCCTAATGCCACAAGCCGCTCAATTTTATCAGTGATTTTCATTTGGTAAGTATCCAAGTTTACGTAACAGGCCTGCGTTCCACTTCGGCAATTTCCTTAATTCATGAAATTCGAATCAATTAGCCTTGTTCGTGTTAACTCACATCGCCCCTTCTATCAGCTCGCTATAAAACTCTGGCACGCTCATGCCGGCGGCCCTTACCTGTTGTGGTATCAAACTGGCGGATGATTGCCCGGGAGTTGTATTTACTTCTATAAAGTAGAATTCATCGGTATCCTCCAGCAGTATAAAATCTATCCTCACCATGCCGCGGCAATTGAGGCGCAGGTAAATCTGGGTTACTATCTCGCCTATCTCATGCACCTTATCAGCGGGGAGGCGCGCCGGGGTGATCTCCTCTGTAAAACCGGGACTATACTTGGCTTCGTAATCAAAAAACTCTTTGGTGGTTATCAGTTCGGTAGCGGGCAACACGGTTATCTTGCCATTCAGCCGGGCAATACCTATGCTGAACTCGCGGCCCTTTATGAATTCTTCTATCAGTATCTGGCTGTCCTCGTGGAAGGCTTTATCCAACGCATCCTGCAAGCCGCCCACGTTGTGTACTTTGCTCATGCCCACGCTGCTGCCGCCATTGTTGGGCTTAATAAACAAAGGGAACCTAAGGTTGGCTGCAATGGTAGCGGTATCGTGCATATCGCGCTGGTGCAGCTGCATCGATTTTGCGGTATGCAGGCCGTGTATGCCATGCACAAGCGCCTTGGTGTAGGCTTTGTTCATGGTGATGGCCGATGTGGTAGCATCGCAGGTATTGTATGGGATGTTCATCATATCCAGGTAGCCTTGCAGCTTGCCATCTTCGCCGGGGGTGCCGTGCACGGTGATGAATGCAAAATCAAATTTTATCTTTTCGCCGTTAAGGCTCAGGCTGAAGTCGTTTTTATCGACGGCAACGGTTTCGCCATTATTATCGTAGGCCCAGCTATCGCGGTGGATGAGGATAGTATAAACGTTGTATTTACCGGTTTCGGCAAGGTTTGCGGCGATGTTTCTGGCGCTGTTGAGCGATACTTCGTACTCGCCGGTGAATCCCCCGGCCAAAAGGGCTACGTTGATGGTTTTCATATAGCCCAAAGATAGTTTTTTTTAGAAGTTGAGGGGAAAGAAAGGCTATTTAGAAAGGGAAACCGTTTTAAAGTTTTGGCTCCCCTCTTGAGAGGGGGCGGGCCGGATGGTGTTGGAGCAGGCCTGCCTGCCGGTAGGCAGGGGTGTGTTCGCCACCATGCAACGGCGCATAGCAATCGACGAAACACACCCCTCCACCCCTCTCGAGAGGGGAATCGCACAAACCCACTGCTTTTTAAAAATATGATTTGCGCGCCTATTCCGCCACAATCGCCTTCAACTGCTGATAAACCTTTTCGGTAGGCAAACCTACCACATTGGTGTAAGAGCCGTTGATTCGTTCGATGCCGATGAGCCCGATGCGTTGCTGTATGCCGTAGGAGCCGGCTTTATCGAAGGGTTGGTATTCGGCCACGTAGCTGCGTATCTCTTCATCGGTAAGCTTGCGGAAAAACACTTCCGACATGTCGTAGAATTTATTGTAGCGGCCCTTGTAAAACAGGCAAACACCGGTGTAAACCTGGTGCACCTTGCCGCTTAGCTTGTGCAGCATGGCAATGGCGTGTTCGGCATCATCGGGCTTGCCCAGTATCTCGCCATCTATGCAAACAATGGTATCGGCAGTAAGCACCACCTCATCGTTAATATCTTCATCGAAGGCTTCCGCTTTTTTTTGGGCGATATAGAGGGAAATCTCCGCCGGACTGAGACCATCCGGATACGACTCATCCACCTCTTTCAAAACCACCCGAAAATCGATATCCATCAGTTTCAGCAATTCCTGCCGCCGTGGCGATTTAGAAGCGAGAATTATCTTGGGGTTCATAGTTAATAGTTAATGGTTCATGGCAGGAGTTGGAAGGTTAATAGCATTGTCATACACGGTTCGCAGCTGCTATGAACCATGAACTATCACCCATGAACTAAAAACCTACCAGCTATACGCTTGTTCGTTCATCCATTTGCCCTGTATCTTCATCACTTTTTCGATGATGTCGCGTACGCAGCCTTTGCCGCCGGCATAAGGCGATACGAAAGCGCTTACGGCTTTTATCTCTTCGCAGGCATCGGCAGGGCAAACCGGAAGGCCCACCATCTTCATCACGCCCAGGTCGGGGATATCATCGGCCATGTACAGCACGTTGCTGGGGTGGATGCTTTTTTCCTCTACGTATATCTTGAAACGCTCGGTTTTGGTATGCGCACCCAGGTAAACATCGTTCACGCCCAGGCTATTCAAACGGAACAGGGCGCTTTTGCTCCTGCTGCCCGATATCGCCGCTACGTTATAACCGCTTTTAACCGCCAGCTGCAAAGCATACCCATCCTTAATATTAAAGGCGCGGCTCTGTACGCCGGTTTCGGTAACGAATATCGAACCATCCGTCAGTACGCCATCCACATCAAAAATAAAAGTGGTTATATCTTTAAGCTTGTTTAAAAAGGATTCCATTATTTGTTTTTTTGGATTTCACCGATTAAAATGATTTCACCGATATAGCACCGATTATATTATTAGGTTTTCACCGATTGAGAATTGATTCCACCGATTACACAGATTGGAGTGTTACTCGTTATCAGTTCAGAACATTTCAACTTTCCAACCTTACAACTTTTTAACATCTCCAACTTTTCAAACTGCCTATTGGTTATCCCGCCACTCGTACACCCAGGCGCTTTGTATCTGCTCCAGGTGGCCTTCGCTTGATTCTTCGCGCGTGCCGGCAAAGTTGGGCAGGCTTAGCACCCATTCCAGCAGGTCGGTAAAGCGGATGCGGTATATCTTGGATTCGCCAAAATCGTCGCCAAACTTTTCGTAAAGGCTCATGGCTATATCTTCGTGGTCGTTCCAGTGTATGGGCAGGGCGAATTTATCGTCGTTCATTTCTTGCTTCGTAAGTATAAGTCTTATTAATAATTAATGCCCCATAAAGCCCGACTGATCGGGCAGGGTAACCTCTATATCGCCATCGATAATTACGCACTGGCAGCCCAGCCGCGATGTAATGCGCGGGTTTACGGCCCTGTCTATAAAGTCCTCTTCCTTGTCAGAAATCTCCTGGATGTTGTCCATCCCTTTATTAACGTAAATATGGCAGGTACTGCAACCGCATACGCCGCCGCAGTTGTGCTGTAAATCAATGCCGTTTTCCAGGCAAACGTCTAAAACAGATTCCCCTTCGGCAATAGGCAAAACAACGGTGTCGTGGTCGGCCTCTTCAAAGTTGATCGTTAAATTAAAAATATTCATTTTGGCAAAAGTAACAAAATTACTTATCCCCGTGAGGTACGTTGCTGTTTTTGATAATATCCTGACTTAGCGAAAGGTAAATCTGCTGTAAATCTGCCTTCCCTTCCAACATTGCCAGGTGCGCCTGCATGGTTTGCTCGTCTTTACGCACTGCCGGGCCTGTTTGTACGGTGGCGGGCGAATGTGCCTTTATTTTATCGGCAGTTTCCAGTATCAGCGGGCGCAGCATGTCAAAGGCCATATCGTGCTCCTTTAAAAGCCCTTCGGCTACCGCGTATAAATGATTGGTGAAATTGCAGGCAAAAACCGCAGAAAGGTGCAATATTTTGCGCTGCGCGGAACTAACCCGGTAAACCTTATTACTGATGGTTCGGGCCAGTTCTTCCAACTGACTGGTTATCGCTTCATCCGCACCTTCGATGCACATCGGCACATCCCAAAAGTTAAGCTCCTTTGTTTTGCTGAAGGTTTGCAGCGGGTAAAAAACGCCTGCATTGGCCGTATAATCCGTAAGCGCCTTTAAATCGACCGCGCCGGAGGTATGTACCGCCAATTTACCCAATGACGATAAAGCGGGAATAATTTCCGTTATGGCATCGTCTTTTACGGCAACTATAAAAATATCAGTTTCGGCATCAATATCTTTGAGGTTATCGATAGCCTCGGCACCCACATGATAGGCCAGCAGTGCAGCGTTTTGCATGTTAGGACTATACACCTGCACCATGCGGTGCCCGGCATTTTTAAATGCTGCTGCAAGGTGGGTGGCAACGTTTCCCGAGCCGACGATTGTAATACGCATGAGTGTTGATAGCTTTCTATTGCAAAATTAAATATTTGGGTTACTTTTATTTCTTAATTCAAAAAACCTTATTCCCCCACAAAAATGAAGTTTCTTAAACGTGTTGTTACATTTCTGCTCGTGCTCATAATTTTTGGGGCGGCCGTTATCGCCATCCTGTATTTCACCAAAAACAAAGAAACAAAAGAAATTACTTACAACCTGCGCAAAAACACCAATGGCAGCTACCAGGAACTAAGCGGCGGCGTTACCCATTACGAACTGGATGGGCCCGACTCCGGCAAGGTAGTGGTAATGATACATGGCTTCAGCGTGCCCTACTACATCTGGAACGGCACCTATGAATATTTAACCGAGCACGGCTTCCGGGTGCTGCGCTACGACGAATTCGGGAGGGGTTATTCTGATAGGCCCGACACCGTTTACAACAAGCAGCTTTATATGGACCAACTGAAAGAGCTATTAACCGAGCTGGAGGTAAAAACACCTGTAAGCCTGGTTGGCGTATCCTTCGGTGGCGCGGTAGCCACAGATTTTGCCTGCGCATACCCGGATATGGTGAACAAAGTGGTATTGGTAGATCCTGTCTATAACTTCGGCAAGCCCGATTTTTCGCAGTATTATACTACGCTTAAAGAAATGGTAGGCGCGGATGACAGGGCCCTGAGCCAGATGACGGATTTTAAATACCCCGATAAGCACCCCACCTGGGTAGACCAATACACCCCGCAGATGGAATACAAAGGTTTCCGCCATGCGTTGGTTTCTACCCAGTATAATTACGACTTTAAGCCACGCGAAAGCTATGCCTTACTCAACAGCAAAAACAAACCGGTGATGCTGATTTGGGGCAAGGAAGATAAAAGCGTACCTTTTATGTATGCCGATTCGGTAAACAAGCTGATAAAAACCGAGTTTTTGCCGGTTGACGATGCCGCCCACCTGCCCTTTTTAGAGCAGCCCGAAATTGTGAACCCCGCTTTGGTAACATTTTTAAAGAAATAGTGTCTAATAAATAAACAAACACTAAACACATTATGGATACTTCACTCATTACCACCAGCAACACGTTAGAAGGGTATAAAGTTACCAAACACCTTGGCGTAGTGCGCGGCATTACCGTGCGCAGCCGCAGCGTTGTGGGCAACTTTGCCGGTGGCATACAGTCGCTTTTTGGCGGCAGGCTTTCGGTTTACGTAGAGCTTTGCGAAAACGCCCGCGAAGAAGCCTACCAGCTTTTGATACAGCATGCACGCGCAACGGGTGCCAATGCCATCATCAACATGCGTTACGATGCCAACGAAGTGATGCAAGGCATTACCGAGGTTTTGGCTTATGGTACTGCTGTGGTGGTAGAGAAAGCGTAATAAGCCTCCATATTTATTTCACGCAAAGCCGCGAAGCCGCAAAGTTTTTAATTGTGACTTAGCGGCTTCGCGCCTTTGCGTGAAACCTATCGTGTACCTGCTCATGCTTTTCTATAAAATTATTCTGTAGATTTAGCTAACCCAATTTATCATGAGCAAAACCATCCAAACCCTAATCGACGGCTTCACCTACGCAGGCGAGGTTAAACACATCATCGTTAACTATCTCATGCTCTTCATCACTATTTTGCCGATAGTAATGTATGGTTCTGCCGGTCCGAAGATAAAGCGGGCTGCTTTTGGGGTACTATTGGTTATGGCGGCGTTTCAGGTGTTTTTATGGTTTGCTGTTACTGCGGTGGGCATATCGGTTACCTGGTGCGCGTTGGGAGGCGTCAATTTTGTTACGGTGCTTAAATACAAAGAATACCGTAAGCCGTTATATTACATAAGTATTGTTGCGGCGGTAATCGCCATTATATATTATGCGTTTACGCTTCAAAAGGAAGTTACGTTTGCGCATATCGCAGCGGTGGTGTTGGGCGCTGTGCCCTTTGCCTTATTTTCACCGAAGGCGAAGAAATAACGATATTAATCTCGCGCAAAGTCGCTAAGTCGCTAAGTTTTTAATTTTCAATGGCGGCTTTACGCCTTTGCGTGAAATCTATTGGATATCTGTTTCGCTGCGCTATATTTGCCTCAAATACATTTACCATGCAGGCTATAAAGCAATATATAGAAACTCATAAACAGCGTTTGCTGGACGAACTGTTCGAACTGCTGCGCTTCCCCTCCGTTAGTGCCGACCCAAAATACAAAGCCGATGTTTTGAACGCCGCCGATTACGTGGCCAAAAAACTGACGGATGCCGGTGCAGATAAGGTAGAAGTTTGCCAAACCGCAGGCTATCCTATCGTGTATGGCGAAAAGATAATTGATGCCGCCTTGCCAACGGTTTTGGTTTACGGCCACTACGATGTGCAACCAGCCGACCCATTGGAGCTTTGGCTCACCCCTCCCTTCGAGCCCACCATCCGCGACGGTAAAATTTACGCACGAGGAGCCTGCGACGACAAGGGTCAGTTTTATATGCACGTAAAAGCTTTCGAACTGATGATGCAGACCGATACCCTGCCCTGCAATATCAAATTTATGATAGAGGGCGAGGAAGAAGTAGGCTCCAATAATCTGGGCATCTTCGTAAAAGCAAACAAAGAACGCCTGAAGGCCGATGTGGTGCTGATATCCGATACCTCGATGATTAGCATGGAGCATCCTTCATTAGAGACCGGTTTACGCGGTTTGTCTTATCTTGAAGTAGAAGTTACCGGCCCTAACCGCGATCTGCATTCGGGTGTTTACGGCGGCGCGGTGGCCAACCCGGCAACCATATTAGCCAAAATGATCGCCTCCTTGCATGATGATGATAACCACATCGCTATCCCAGGATTTTATGAAGATGTATTGGAATTGACCGAGGCAGAACGCGCCGAACTGAACGCCGCACCTTACGATGAGGAAGAATACAAAAAGGACCTGGATATAGCCGAAACCTGGGGCGAAAAAGGCTACACCATCTTCGAGCGTACCGGTACCCGCCCTACTTTAGAAGTAAATGGCATTTGGGGCGGTTATATTGGCGAAGGCGCAAAAACCGTGTTGCCATCAAAAGCCAGCGCCAAGATCTCGATGCGCCTGGTGCCTAACCAAACCAGCGAGAAAATAACCCAACTCTTCACCGATCATTTCCTGAAGATAGCACCGAAATACGTAAAAGTAAAAGTTACCCCGCATCATGGCGGCGAGCCGGCAGTTACCCCCACCGATAGCATTGCCTACAAAGCCGCACAAAAGGCCATAGCCGAAGCATTCGGCAAGCAGCCTATCCCAACCCGTGGCGGCGGCAGCATCCCCATCGTAGCTTTATTTGAGGCTGAACTGGGCTTAAAAACTGTACTGATGGGCTTCGGCCTGGATAGCGACGCCCTGCACTCGCCGAATGAGAAGTATGATATTTTTAACTATTACAAAGGGATTGAGACGATACCCTTGTTTCATAAGTATTTTGCTGAGTTGAGTGAGTAGGAGTTGTCTGAACTCGAATTTGTCGAATTAGGAGAATTATACAGAATGCATAGTTCCTTAATTCGACAAATTTTATAAATTCCTTAAAATTCGAGTTCAGACATTCAAACACTCCACTTCTCACACCCCTCCAAAAACGTTTCATCCGCATCCGCACCAATTCCCAGCGCATCGCTTATATCAAGATGGTAGCCATCGTACTGTGCACCGCCTATGCATGGATCGATCAGGTGACCCAACTTGCAGGTATCCATATCATAAAACCGGATATTGGGACTGGCGTACACAAAATGGAGCTTGCTGCTGAGCGCTATACGGCTCTCGAGCATGCCGCCCATCATACATGGGATGCCGCGTTCAGCACAGGTATCGTGGATCTTTTTGGCTTCGGTAATACCGCCGGCTTTGGCCATTTTGATGTTTACGTAATGGCAACTACCGCTTTCGATCTGCTTACGTGCATCGTGGTGGATGTACACGCTTTCATCGGCCATAATTTTTACCGGCGACAGGCCCATCAGTTCGGGCAATTTATCGTCGTACCAGGTACGCATGGGTTGTTCGCAAAACTCTATATCATACTCGCCGAGGGCTTGCAGGGCAAAAACAGCTCCATCGAAACTCCAGCCCTGGTTGGCATCTACGCGTATCTTCATCTCCGGGCCAACAGCTTGGCGTATTTGTTTAATGCGCTCTACATCAACCTCTGCACCTTTGCCCAGCTTTACTTTTAATATCGTTGCACCGGATGCTTTGAATTCAATCGCTTTTTTGGCCATTACTTCGGGCGTACCGATGCCGATGGTGATGTCGCTTTCTACCACGCGCTTTTCTCCCCCTAAAAATTTATAGAGCGGCAAACCCGCGTTTTTGGCGGCAATATCATATAAAGCCATATCGAATGCGCTTTTAATGGTGCCGTTGCCGGCGGTAGCATCGTGCAATTGCTGCATGCGGGCGGGGATATCCAGCGCATCTTGCCCCTGCCATAATTTCGCAAAGTCTTTGGCCATCACCAGGCAGGTATCCTGCGTTTCGCCCACAATCATCGGGAAGGCCGAGCACTCCCCCACCCCGTAAAAACCGGCATCGGTATGTATGCGGATAAAAGTATTGGCGGCATGGTCCATAGTACCGGTGGCAATGGTGAAGGGCTCCATGGGGATGCTGAAACGGTAGATATCTACGGAGGTAATGGTAACAGGATTTTTCATCATGGCTAAATTAAGATAAATATCTCCAATGCAAGTTGGCGATTTAACCACAAAGAGCGCAAAGATTTGCATAGTTGTGAGCGCAAAGGACACAAAGATTTTTTTCACGCAAAGGCGCAAAGTCGCCAAGAAAATAAAACCTTGCGCCTTCGCGACTTTGCGTGCAATATTTAGCAAACTATGCCTTTGTGTTTCTTTGCGTTTTTTTCTTTGCGTTCTTTGCGGTTAAATTAACCACTAAACATCTTTTTGTACTTGCAACACAAAATCTCTATCTTTGCGTTCGTACTTCGTACACATTCATTCTGTTGCTCCGGTTTCTACTCTTTGAAACTGTCCATGCACCGGGAAATTCTTTCAAACGATTTTATTCAATTAAAAAATATTTACATGGCATTAACCACTTTGCCTGGCGAGTTTGATTATAACTCTACCAGGAACAAACTTTTACTTACCGAATACGGCCGCAACGTGCAAAACATGGTGAAATACATTGTTGCGCTGCCCACTAAAGAAGAACGCAACAAATACGCCCAGGTGGTAATAGACCTGATGGGTTTCCTGAACCCGCACCTGCGCGATGTAGCCGATTTTAAGCACAAGCTTTGGGATCACCTGCACATCATCTCCGATTTCCAGTTGGATGTTGATTCGCCTTACCCTAAGCCTAGTCCGGAAGCTATACACCTTAAGCCCGAGCCGCTTAAATACCCGCACCAGCGCATACGCTACAAGCACTATGGCAAAACTATCGAAATGATGATAGAGAAAGCCAAAAGCATTGAGGAGCCCGATCGCAAACGCCACATGGTACAGGCTATTGCCAACTTCATGAAAATGGCTTATGTGCAGTGGAACAAAGATTCTGTTGCAGATGATCTGATTATATCCGATCTGCTGCACTTATCCGGCGGCGAATTGAGGCTGGAAGAGAACGTAAACCTTAACCGGGTAGAGTTCCGCACCAACCCATACAACAGCCAAAGCAACAACAACAACCGCGGCGGGCGCACCAATAACCAAAACAACAATAACAACCAAAACCGCAGCAATGGCGGCGGCGGGCGCACCAACAACAATAACAACCAAAACCGCAACAACAACAATAATAACAACAACCAAAACCGCAACCGTAATACCGGCGGGGCTAAGAAGTACTAATTTAGTTGATAGATAATGGTTCATAGCTCATGGCGGTATCGGGCTTGTATTTGCAATTATTTTCTAATCTTTGCCCTTACTAAGATCTATCAGCAATGAACCATGATCTATGAACCATCAACCATGAACCAAAAATGAGAAACGCATTCGAGATACAAGGTGGCAAGAAACTTAAGGGCGAGATTATTCCGCAGGGCGCAAAAAACGAGGCGCTGCAGATCATATCGGCTGTATTGCTTACCGGCGAAAAAATGACCATCAACAACATCCCTGATATACAGGATGTTAATAAACTAATAGAACTAGTTGGCGATATGGGCGTTGAGGTGAACCGCATCTCGCGTTCGGTTTGCACCTTCGAGGCCAAGGAAATAGACCAGGATTTCTTCAATTCCGAAGCATTCAAAACCAAGGGCGGCGGCTTACGCGGCTCTATCATGATACTGGGCCCACTGCTGGCACGGTTCGGTAAGGCATCTATCCCAAAACCGGGTGGCGATAAAATCGGTCGCCGCAGGCTGGATACCCACTTCCTGGGTTTCGAAAAACTGGGTGCACGCTTCGATTACAATCCCGAAACCGGCTTTTACAACGTAGATGCATCAAACCTGCGCGGGACTTACATCCTGCTGGATGAAGCATCGGTAACCGGTACGGCCAACATCGTTATGGCAGCTGTCCTTTCAAAAGGCACTACCACCATCTACAACGCCGCCTGTGAGCCTTACCTGCAGCAACTTTGCAAAATGCTTAACCGCATGGGTGCCAAAATAAGCGGCATTGCATCCAACTTATTGACTATAGAGGGCGTTGAAAGCCTTGGCGGTACCGAGCATACCATGCTGCCGGATATGATCGAGATCGGCTCGTTCATAGGCCTTGCCGCCATGACGGGTTCCGAAATCACCATCAAAGACGTTAAATACGCCGAGTTGGGCATGATACCCGATGTTTTTAAACGCCTGGGCATACAAATGGAACTCCGCGGCGATGATATCTACATCCCCTCGCAAGATCATTACGAGATCGATACCTTTATCGATGGCTCGCTGCTTACCGTTGCCGATGCACCATGGCCGGGCTTCACGCCCGATTTGCTAAGCATTGTGCTGGTAGTGGCCACACAGGCAAAAGGTTCGGTACTGATACACCAGAAAATGTTCGAGAGCCGCTTGTTCTTCGTGGATAAGCTGCTGGATATGGGTGCCAACATCATCCTGTGCGATCCGCACCGCGCAACCGTTATAGGCCTGGACAAACAAATTCAGCTGCGCGGTATCTCCATGACCTCGCCGGATATACGCGCCGGGGTGTCTCTGCTTATCGCAGCCTTATCGGCCCAAGGCAAATCCACTATCTACAATATCGAGCAAATTGAGCGCGGCTACCAAAATATCGATGCCCGGCTAAAGGCGCTTGGGGCAGATATTACGAGGGTATAATTAAAAAGACATATAAAAGGTCACTTATGGCACCTTGCCAAGAGATATTGACCCTCCTATCGTTGCCTGCATGCTGAAATTGGGCGTGTGGAGGCTTTGGTTGATGTAGTTATGGCGTTAATGAGTGTGATTTAAATCAGTGAAATCATTTAAATCGGTGAAATCGCAAGAAATATAAATGATTAATAAGGTACTAAATAGTTTCACAACGGCATGGCGGGGCCTCACCCTCACCCTGAAGCATCTTTTTGTGGGGAACCACAAGCGCGATGTGCTTCCTATTACTGATAACAACTACTTTAGCCGCCAAAACGATACCAATACCATACAATACCCTGCGCAGCAATTGCCCACGCCCGAAGTGGGCCGCTACCAGCTGGATGTAGAAATTGACGATTGCATCGTTTGCGACCTTTGCGCCAAGATTTGCCCCGTGGATTGCATCGACATCGAATCGATAAAATCTACAGAAGGTTCCATCGGCGAAACATCCGATGGCTCTAAGAAACTACTTTACGCCGCCAAATTCGATATCGATATGGCCAAGTGTATGTACTGCGGGTTGTGTACCATTGTGTGCCCTACGGAGTGCATCGTAATGACCAACCAGTACGACCGCACGGTATTCGAACTGAAGGACCTGAATTACGAGTTCTCGGATATGTCGCCCGAGCTGGCTGCCGAAAAACGCGCTTTGCTGGAAAGACAACAGGCCGAAAAACAAGCCGCCAAATTAGCCGCCATGAAGGCAAAGGAGGGCAACGCATGAGTTTAGTACAAATACTCTTTTATCTGATGGCATTGGTTACGCTGGGTTCAGCACTGGTGGTAGCCGCAAGCAAAAATCTGGTACGCAGCATATTTATGTTCTTCGTAACGTTGTTTGGGTTGGCGGGCCTCTACGTTTTGGCCGTTGCCGATTTTGTGGCCGTTACCCAAATTGTGATATACGTGGGCGGCATTTTGGTGCTGATACTGTTTGCCTTTATGCTATCGGGCAAAGAATCGCTGGCCGCTGCGGGGCAGCAGCAGAACCGTTTCATCAGCCTGAATACCATGGCCGCCTTTATACTGGCCGCACTGTTTTTGGTGGTGATGGTAAACGTGGTGTTCAAGGCCGATATAGCCGGCCTGGCCTGGATAAAAGCGGCAAAAGATGCAGGCAATATTATCCCGGTGAACCAATCGGGCATTAACAACATCGGTATCAATTTAATGACCAGTTACCTGCTGCCTTTCGAGGCCATCAGCATATTACTGATGATAGCCTTGGTGGGTTCGGCGCATTTGTCGCGCAAGGAGGGCAACCCATGATTGGCCTGCAGCACTTTATGCTGGTGAGTGCAGGGCTGTTTTGCATCGGCCTGTTCATCATCGTATCAAAAAAGAACGCCATACAAATATTAATCGGTATCGAACTGATGCTGAATGCTGCCAACCTCAACCTGGTAGCCTTCGGCCGGTACGACCGTATCAACAACGGCGGGCAAATGTTCGCCCTTTTCGCCATCGTGCTGGCAGCAGCAACTACCGCCGTGGCCCTGGCCATCATCCTGAACGTGTACCGTCGGTATAAAACCATCGATGCAGATAAAATTAACCAGTTAAAAGATTAAGGGATGAGGAAGTTTACGATATTATTCCTGCTGATGGTTTCCCTTGCTGCCTGCGCGCAGAACGACAAATATTTTAATGTAAACAGCAAAGTCCTGATTTTTAAGGACCCGCCGCTGGCGAAGGATAAGCCGCTGGTGCTGATAGACGATAAAGAATATAAAGGCAAGCTGGAGGACATCAACCAGGATGATATCATCGCCGTTTCGATTATCAAAACAGCGGATGGCGCAAAAATATACGGGAAGAAAGGTGCAAATGGGGTGGTGATGATTACCACGAAGCAATCGTTGCCGTCCACGCAGGATAACATCATCTTGCCGCCGCCACCTCATGGTAAAAAAAGGCCCGATAAATTTATAGTGGATGGCAAAGACCGGGGCGAGATGAAGCTGGAAGAAGTGGATGCGCTGCAAGTATTGAAGTTTGAAGCTGCGCGGTTGCCCAAAGACACCGGTATCGATTCCTTAGGCACCCTCTATACCATTACAACCAAAGGCTTCGCCATTATGCAGTATCAAAAGAAACTGGGTGCTTTTTCTAAAGAGTACAAAGCATATTTCGATTCGTGCAGGTGCAACGATATCCGTTTCCTGTATGTATTGAACGGCAAGCCCTTAAAACAGGAGGAAGATAACCGTACGGTGGAAAAGCTGTATGATTTGCCTGCGGAATCGATTACCTCTGTAATGTTCATGGATAAGCATTATAAAAACGCATTAGATAATAAAGAGCCGGTGGTGGTTATTACCACTAAATAAAGATGAGGAAGCTGCTTGCCATATTATTATGCCTGTGTTTATCCTTCGTGATGATGGATAACGCAGCAGTGGCGCAAGGAAATGGAGAGCCCGCAACGCTAATGCCCAATACGCCGCTAATTGTTGTCGACCGGACTTACCTGGCAGATGATTTTAGTGCCATCAAGCCCTCTGATGTTATTAAGGTGGATACGCTAAATGGCGCAATGGCCTCGGCTCTCTTTGGAGCGCGCGGAGCCAATGGGGTATTTTTAATTACAACTAAAAAAGGCAAGCCGGGTACAAAGTATGCTGAACAATTCAGGCCCTATCTAAGTAAAGTTAAATACCGCAGTTGGGTGGCATTAAATTCGAAATTGGTAGATAGCGGCTTAGTCGGGCTAAATACAAGCGACATTATTAAACTGCAATTTTCAAAAAAGGGGGTTAAATCCGGCAAATTTACTTCAGATGGCCATCCGCTATTATTAATAGTCACTAAAGCGTACGCCATTAAAAAGGAATTGCCAAAAGCGACGACCTCTTACAAAATAGATACCATAGCTAATAACAAGGTTATTTATCCCGCGAACAAAGGCCTTGCAAATGCTACAACTGGTATAGATGATACGGCTGTGGCGCAAACCGTTACGAGTACTGCTAAGACGATTTATAGTGCTGCTTCGCATAAAACTATGGTATTGGTTAACGGGCAATTTTATGGTGATGATATAAAAAACCTAAATCGCGATGATATCCAACATTCCAATATTTTAGCGTCATGGTATGCGGAATCCCTTTTTGGTAGTTTAAATGGCGGGTATCCGTTATTTTCTATAGACACCAAGCAAAAAATAAGTTCTGATACGACCAGGATAGATTCTGTAGCGACACAAGGGCCTCTTTATATAATTGACGGGAAGCCAATCGAAGGAAAACCAAAAGATGTTTATGCCGAAGATATAGTTGAAATAGTGGCGATAAAGAAAATTTTCGGCCCCAATGTTTACCCAGACAAACCTGATAACGGGGCGATTATTATTGCAACCAGAACCTTTGTTATAGCGAATTATCAAAAAAAACTAAGTGCGTTTTCGAAAAAGTACAAAAAGCGTATCGAGTTTGAGATGAAATATAATCATAACGATAAAGGGATATTTTATAGCATATCAAATAGGTCTTTTGCTGTTGGAGACGACTTGGTACGCGAACTATATAATATCCCCAGGAATAACATAAAAAAGGTTAGATTTCGCGAAAAACAAACCTGTTGCGGCATTAACAGATACGTAGATATAACACTTAAAGATAAAAATTGAACCCAACCACCCTCCATACCGACGCGCAAACCGTAACCCTTGCTATTATAGCAGTGGTGCTGCCTTTTGCTGCTTTTGTGGTAAACTTTTTGGTGCTGGGCAAAAGCAAGGCTTCGGGTTGGGTTTCTACGCTGGCTATTTTGGGTAGCGCGGTGTTGTCGCTTAATGTGTTCTTCAGGGTGTGGGATAGCCATACCATTCACATGCAGCAGGTGTGGTTTACCATCGGCGAAACGAAGGTGCAGATTGGCGTATTGCTCAATAATCTGTCCGTACTGATGCTGGTGCTGGTATCGCTTATTGCCTTGCCGGTACATATTTATTCTACGGCTTACATGAAGGATGATACCGGCTACAGCCGTTACTTCCGTTATTTAAGCTTCTTCTGTTTCAGTATGCTGGCGTTGGTGGTGGTTGATAGCCTCATTACCTTCTATGCTTTTTGGGAACTGGTAGGTTTCTCCAGCTACCTGCTCATCGGTTTCTGGTATGATAGGGACAGCGCGGTACAAGCCAACAAAAAAGCCTTTATCATGAACAGGATAGGCGATATCGGTTTGCTGACGGCAATCATGATATTCTTTGTTTTATATGGCACATTCGATATCGATAAAATATTTGGCGAGAAAGGGCTAACGTCTTTCATCACCGTTAAAGATGGCGCATGGGCGTTAATGCATGAATTGCGTGTGCCGGCATCTAATGAGTCGGTCTGGGTAAACTTTTCGCCAATTTTTCCGCCCGTCGTTTTACATTACATCGCCTTTGGTGGCATCTTCTTAGCGGTTGCCGCAAAATCGGCACAGTTCCCCTTACATACCTGGCTACCCGATGCTATGGAAGGCCCAACTTCGGTTTCGGCACTCATCCATGCGGCTACCATGGTGGCGGCGGGCGTGTTCCTGTTGGGGCGGGTTTATCCATTCTTTAGTCCCGAGGAACTCACCATATTGGCAGCCATTGGCTGTTTCACAGCTTTTATGGCAGCTACCATCGCGCTCACCCAAAACGATATTAAGCGCGTGCTGGCGTATTCCACTATATCCCAATTGGGTTACATGGTGATGGCTATGGGTGTTGGGGCATATTCATCGTCGCTGTTCCATTTAGTAACGCATGCCTTTTTCAAATGCCTGCTGTTTTTGGTGGCCGGCATCGTTATCCACCAAATCAAACACATCAAGGAAGATAACAACCTCGATATTGACCCGCAGGACATCCGCCACATGGGTGGCCTGCGCAAAAACCTGCCACTTACTTTTATAGCTGCTGTAATAGCTGGATTGGCTTTGGTGGGTTTCCCGCTTACGTCTGGCTTCCTTTCTAAAGATGGTATCCTTATCCAGGCATTTGAATGGTCGGAAGGCAAAAACATCCTGTTGAACATCATCCCGGTAATGGCATTGCTTACCAGCTGGCTCACGGCTTTCTACGTAGCAAGGCTCATTTTCAAAGTATTCTTCGGCGAATTAAGATTGCTCAAAACATTTCCATCGCTGCAAATCCACATTGGCGACGGGCATTGGGCGTACAAGCTGCCGCTGGTCTTTTTGGCGCTTTGTTGTTTGTTCCCGTTGTTTTCCGTGAACCCGATTTCGTATGAAGGCTCCTGGTTGTACCAGGTTTTAGCGCCGAAGCATGGCGAGGAACGCGCAAGCATTTATCACCTGCTCATTCCTGCCTTGGTGACGGTGGTGAGTATGGCTGTTATCTACCGTGCCTATGTGTTGTATATCAAACGCGAAGGTAGTATAGTCTCCGAAACCGGCATCTTCTACCGTATCTCCTACAACGAATGGTATATCGACCGTTTTTATCGGCGCGTAATCGTAAAGTTCGTAATTTGGCTGAGCGGCGCAGCCTATTGGATAGACCGCAACATTATCGACGGTTTTATACACCTGCTGGAGCGCATCGGCCAGTGCATAGCCAAAGCCGCCGCCTGGTGCGATAAATATATTGTGGATGGCGTGCTGTGGCTGGTGGCTAAGTTGGTAGCCTCGATAGGCAACTTTGCGCGCCGTTTTCATGGTGGCAAAGTGCAATACTATTTGTACAGCATGCTGCTTGCCGTAATTGCTGTTTTCATTATTAAACTGATTTGGGCCTGATGAACATATTAACCCTGCTGATATTCACCCCTGTACTGTTCGGATTCATCATCCTGCTGCTGCCCTCCTCCATGCGGGCCAGCTTTAAATATATTACGCTTTTGGCCACGCTGGTACAGTTGGGGCTGAGCATTTGGATGTACATGAATTTTAAAACGGGCGCTCCATTTGCCGGTATCAGTCACGAAGAGCAGTTCCAATTCGTGCAGAAAGTCCCCTGGATACACCTGGACCTCGGTTCGGCAGGCAAAATGCAGATAGAATATTTCGTGGGGATTGATGGTATCTCTATTACGCTCATGGTAATGACCTGTTTAGTTATGGTAGTAGCTGCCGTGGCCTCCTGGGAAATCAAAAGCAATCTCAAAGGTTTCTTCGCGCTGTTTTTACTGCTGGATATGGCGGTAGTCGGCGTGTTCTGCGCGTTGGATTTCTTCCTGTTCTACACCTTTTATGAATTGATGCTGCTGCCGCTGTACTTCCTTATCGGCATGTGGGGCGGCGCCAGGCGCGAATACGCGGCCATCAAATTTTTCCTCTACACATTGTTCGGTTCGGTATTTATGCTGTTGGTGATGGTGGGCCTGTACCTATCGGTGAAGGACCCTGCAACCGGCAACCACACTTTCAACATCATCCAAATGATGAACCCGGCCAATTATATCAATGGCTCGGTGTTCTCCACCATAGCGCACAGCACCATTTTAGGCATGCCTGCGCGGTCGGTTGGCTTTGTGGTACTGTTTATCGCTTTTGCCATTAAAGTGCCCGTAGTGCCCCTGCATACCTGGCTACCCGATGCGCACGTAGAGGCGCCTACACCGGTATCCATCATCCTCGCAGGCATCCTGTTAAAGATCGGCGGCTACGGCATTATCCGCATCTGCCTGGGCATCTTCCCCGATGTAGCGCTTAGCGGTGCCTTCTGGATTGGCCTTTTAGGCGTTATCTCCATATTATACGGCGCATTCAACGCCCTCGCTCAGCGCGATTTGAAACGGTTAATTGCCTACTCATCGGTATCCCATATGGGTTTCGTGTTGCTGGGCATTGCCTCCAATACCGCCGAAGGTATCAGTGGCGCCATGATGCAGATGGTAAGCCACGGTTTCCTCTCTACCATGCTGTTCTTTTTGGTGGGCGTTATCTACAACCGCGTGCACGACCGCGATATCTACCATTTCCGCGGCCTCGGCTCCCTGATGCCGCGCTACACCGTTTACGTAATGGTGGCGTTCTTTGCTTCTTTAGGTTTGCCGGGCTTCTCTGCTTTCGTGGCCGAGGCGTTCTCCTTAGCAGGTGCATTCAAATCTCATTCGGTTAACGGCTTGTTGCCTTATTGGATGGCCATTTGCGGTTCGGTAGGTATTTTGTTGAGTGCCGCTTACTTTTTGTGGACACTGCAACGCATGTTCTTCGGCAAGCTGAGCTTAAAAGGAGGCGAGATATGGAAGATAGCCCTCACGGATATCAGCCTGCGCGAAACGCTAACCTTGTTGCCATTGGCGCTCATTGCTTTAGGTCTGGGCCTGATGCCATCGCTGGTGTTCGATAAAATAAACGATTCGGTATTGGCGCTGGTGCAATTCATTGGCATAAAATAATTGTTGCAGGCTTATGGAAACCAACAGGCAAACGCATCTTACAGGTAAATAAAAAAATCATGAAGAAGATATTATTTACCATCTGCCTGTTTATATCTATCCAAACCCTTCGTGCCGATGACGGCCAGAAGGTAGCCACCAAAGTAGAAAAGGTTACCGTGTTCCTTAGCGGGGCGCAGGTTACGCGTACGGCTACGGCCAACGTAGTGCCGGGTACCTCCACCCTCTCGTTCGAAAACCTATCGCCCGAACTCGACCCGGCCAGCATACAGGTACGCGCCACCGGCGATTTCACCATCCTATCGGTAAAACACGAACTGAACTACCTGGGCGAGCAGCTGAAAACCAAAAAACTGGAAGAACTGCAAGCCATGCAGCAAACCCTGCGTGATAAGATTTCCCTGCAAACAGCCTTGCTGAACATTAACCAGGAAGAAGCCAATATGCTGACCAAAAACCAGGTAAGCAACGGCCAAACCGCCGGGCTGGACATTATCAAACTACGCGCCGCGCTCGATTTCCAGACCGCCCGCCTTACCGAAATAAAAAAGAAAGAACTGGCCATCAACGCAGAAATTGCGCAACTGAACGTACAATTAAGGAAGTACGATAGCCAGGTAAACCAATTGATAAACACCCGCGGTATTGCCAGCAGCAACATTTTGGTAAACGTTTCATCAACTGCGGCCCTGCAATCAACCTTTACCATTACTTACGTGGTGGGCCAGGCCAGCTGGCAGCCCACTTACGATATCCGCGCCAAAAACGTAAGCAGTCCGGTAGTGATTGCCTACAAAGCCAATGTATCGCAGCAATGCGGCGAGGATTGGAAAGACGTAAAACTTACCCTTTCCACCGGCGACCCATCGGTTAGCGGCCAGAAGCCGGATTTGAGGCCGTATTATTTGAATGTTTATACGCCGGCTGTAAACTCGGGGTATTACAACAATAGCCTGAACGAAGTTGTGGTAACCAGCAGTGACAAAAAAAGGCGGGCAGATTTAACCGGAGCAGCCAGCGGCGTTCAAGTCAACACTACTGAAAACCAAACCAATATGGAGTTCAATATCCAGAACCCGTTCTCGATACCTAACGACGGTAAGCAATACTCCGTAGAGATAGACCAGGTTACCACTAACGCCACTTACCAATACTACGCCGCGCCAAAGCTAAGCACCGATGTATTCCTCACCGCCCGCATTACCGACTGGACCAAGTACAACTTCCTCTCGGGCGAAGCTAACCTGTTCTTCGAGGGTACGTTTATCGGTAAATCGAGGCTGGATACCCGTGCCGCGAATGATACCTTAAGCTTATCTTTGGGTGTGGATAAAAACATCGTAGTGAAACGCCTGATGCAAACCCAACTGGCCGATAAGCAAGGCATATTCGGCTCGAGTAAGAAAGAAACCCGCGACTGGAGCATCTCCATCAAAAACCGCAAAACGCAAGCCATCAACCTGCTGATAGAAGACCAGGTGCCGGTATCGCAAAACAGCGCCATAGAAGTAGATACGCAGGACATCAGCGGCGCAGAAATGGACAAAGCCACCGGCAAACTATCGTGGACGTTTACTTTGGAGCCACAGGCCGTAAAACAACTGCGGGTAAAATACACGGTTAAGTACCCCAAAAACCAAAGCGTACTAGTACAATAATAAAAAATGCAGCAGCTAACGCACGATATACCCAACCAGTTAAGTAACGTTTTAGGCAGTTTAACCTACTTTAAGCCCGAGATTTACTTAACTGCGTTGTTTATTTTGGTGCTGCTTACCGATCTGTTCTTCGGCAAAACCTCTACCTGGCTCTGCCGTGCTATTGCCTGCGTGGGCATGGTAATGGTGCTGGTGATGGATTACGACCAGAAGCTGATGCTACAGAAAGGTATAGATACACAATACTTGTTCGGCAGCATGCTGGCGTTGCATGGCCCGGCGGTTAGCTTCAAGATGGTTATCGACGTGCTTACCTTCATCCTGCTGCTGTATTTTACCTGGGATAATAAGCTGAAGGCGCATAAAAAGGGCCTGTCGGATCTGTACACCATCGTAGTAGGTTCGGTACTGGGACTGCACCTCATGATTATGGCGGTAAACCTGTTATCCATTTACCTGGCTATAGAGATGGTATCCATCGCATCATACCTGCTGGTGGCCTACAAATCCGAACGGCTGACAACCACCGAAGCGGGTCTGAAGTACGTGCTGTTCGGCGCGGCATCATCTGCGGTAATGTTATATGGCATATCGCTTATTTATGCCTTTACGGGTTCGCTAAGCTTAACCGTAGGCAGCCCCATGGTGGCCAACCTGATGCAGGTTGCGCCATTGAGCGTATCCTTTGCGCTGGTACTGGTGCTGGTGGGCATCGGGTTTAAATTGTCATTTGTACCCGTGCACTTTTGGGTGCCCGATGTGTATGAGGGGGCGGCAACGCCGGTTACGGCTTACTTGTCATCGCTGCCAAAAATTGCCGCATTCGCGCTGCTGGTAAACTTCGTAACGCCTTTCGCCTTTTATAAAGGCTGGCAGGGTTTCGATTTCCGGCTGGTGCTGGCGGGTATCGGTATCATCACCATGATAGCCGGCAACTTTGCCGCCGTACTGCAAAATAATGTGAAACGCATGCTGGCCTATTCGGGTATAGGGCATACCGGCTTCGCGTTGATGGCATTGGTAACCTTTACGCCCGATGGCTTATCTGCCCTCATCTACTACCTGTTTGTTTATGGCCTGGGCATCATAGCCGCCCTGGCGCTAACTAATTACTTTGAGAACGCTGAGGGCATTACCGATGTACGCGACTATAAGGGCCTGGGCTTTAAATATCCGTTGGCATCGGTTTGCTTTGTGGTGGTGCTGGTATCCTTAACAGGTATCCCCATAAGCGCGGGTTTTACGGGCAAGCTGTTCGTGTTTTCGGCCACCTACAGCGTTTATCAGCAAACAAAGGACCCATGGCTGCTGGCCATGCTGGGCACCGGGGCGCTTACCACCGTGGTGGCTTTATTCTACTATATCAAAATTCCGTTGAACCTGTTCCTTAAACGCACCGAGCTTTTGCTGAGCGAGAATCGATGGTCAATAAAGCTGGTGGTGCTGTCGGTAGTGATTGCCATTGCGCTGATTGTGTTCGGGGTATTCCCCGATTTGCTGAAGGGGCATATGTAGGCGAGGAAGGTTTGTATCCGTAAAAGAAGAATTTTTGCGGAGGGCAAGCATTATTTAACGAACACCCTGTAACTAAAAGGGCTCTTTAAGGCTCGACTATTTAAGAATATGGATAGAATTATTTTTTCCTCGTGCGTATTTGGTGCGTGCTACGCTATTTGGTTTTTGTGGACGCGAAAAGCTCGCTACTTAGAAAAGCATGGTGTATCGGTGATGGCAAAAGTAATTTCTGTAGCGAATACTTTTGTCACGATTAAATCTGCTGACGTGGTTGACAAAAAACAAATGGAATTGACGGTTGAAATTGAGAACGAAAAAACAGGCAAGTATAAGGCGGTTGCAAAACGAGCTTATAGTGTTTATGAAACAATACCATCACCGGGAGACGAAATTAGAGTGGTAGTCAATCCCAAAGACCCTGAACATATCAAGATCGCATAATGTGGCGGGAGCAAACCCGCTGGCATGATAAACAAATGGTCGATAAAGCTGGTGGTGCTTTCGGTAGTGATCGCTATTGCATTAACCGCGTTGGTGTATTTCCCGATTTGCTGAAGGGGCACCTATAATCATTCTTTTGATGAGGATGCCTTAGTTAACAGAATAGTTAATCACCAGTTATCTGTACGGAAGGGCTCTGCCGGGAGACCCGCTGAATTTTGCAGGTTGGTTACGGGTGCATTTGTAAAGGCATATCTAATGGCTTGAACATTTGCACTGGTAGTTAACACAATAGTTTTGCCCTGAATTGCGGCAAGCGCGGGGCGGAAAACATGGTCGGCACCAGCCACATAAAAATATTGGTTAAGCGGCTTATTATCGATGGTATTTAGTCCGTTTGCTGTTCCGTTGATATAGTTAAGCGTAACCTTATCACCCGTTTGCGACCATGATAGATATTGCGGGCCCGTACATTCCACTGGCAACCCATAGGTATTCTTTAAGGCTAACAAGGCTAAGCGTTCGCCTACAGGTTTTTTATTTTGCGGATGATGATTATCGGGTTCTCCTACATCCATGGTAATAGCCATCCCACTGTTTGGCATTTCCCGTACATTAGCCTGCGCCTCCCTAAACCGCGCATAATAATCGGATTTCAGATCGCCGCCCACGGATGTGGTGTTATAATAATCTTCGGCAAATGGCGTCATCTGCACATAGTAAAAAGGTAATGTACCCTGCTTAAAACTAGTTCTCCACTGGCTGATGAGGGTTTTGTTAAGGCTGGTGTAGTCGCTTGCCGGCGTAACGTGCGAGTCGTTTTCGCCCTGGTACCAGATGAACCCTTTGATGGAAAGCCTGTTTAACGGGCTGATCATCCCGTTAAACTCGTCTCCCCCCTCCGACCAATCCCTACAGTACGAACCGTTTACGCCCGATATAATAATTCCTACCGGCACTTGTAGTGATTTGAACAGTTTTTGCGCAAAAAAATAGGCTACGCCACTCCATTTACCTACGGTTCCCGGCGAACAAGCATCCCAGCCTGCGGGCGATGCAAAAGCACTTAAAGGCAGCGATGCCAGCTTTTGACGAACGGTTGTGGCACGTATCAGCGGGTAATCAGCCGCCGCAATCTCGCTTTGGTAATTGGTAACGCCATTGAAAGGAGAGATCTTATCAACCGGCATCACCATGTTGGATTGACCGGCGCACACCCACACATCGCCAATTAAAATGTTGGTCAATACTACGGGATCCTCCGAACCTGTTTTACAGGTGATGGCTTGCGGAGTGCTATTTGCCAATGCGGCAGGGATGGAGATGGCCCAGTTGCCATCTTTATCGGAGGTGCCGGCAAAATCATTAGCATTCCAGCTCACCTTTACGGTTACTTTATATCCGGCGGTAGCCGTTCCCCATACGGTGAAGGGCTTGTCGCGCTGTATCACCATATTGCTTTGTAAAACGTTGTTAACCGAAAACGGAACAATTACGGGTGGCGTCGTGACATCGGGCTTAGAGTCGGGCTTTGGATCCGGGATAATTACGGCATCCTTTTTACAGCCTTGTACAATCAGCAGCAGTACTAATGCCAAATAAAGCAGAGGTTTAAGGTTCATTCTATAGTCAAAATATCAAGCACTCACCTGTTTTAGCTATTTCCTTCCTATCGGGTACAAACGCCCGGTTTAAAATACTTACAGGTTCTATGGTGCTGATAAGGCTATAACAATGGCTATATAAAAATGAACTTTTATATTTGAAATAGCAACAAGTTTTATGTTTTCGGCTTTTTCAAAAGAGGCCAAATCCGCATCGCGTTCTTAAGTACCAGATGTATTTACCTTTCCATAACCAATGTCGTTTACTTAAGCTACTCAGTAGCCTCACCTAAATCCTCTCCAAAGGAGAGGACTTAAAGCCCCTCTCCTTTGGAGAGGGGTTGGGGTGAGGCCTATGCAGCGGGCTACTCTTAAGTAAACGACATTGATTCCATAACCAAAATATCATTTAAGAAAGCTATTTGAAGCTTAACCTGTTTTTTTGCTGAAGGCGCATACGTAAGTGGATTTAAACTTTAAATCGTTTATTTCGTATAGTTGCATAACTAAAGCAAACATCATGGCAAATTCAAGTAAAAAAGAAATACCAGATGGTATTCCGGCTTTCATGAAAAAAATGATGGAAGATAAAAGGGATATCAAGGAAGCTATCCGCGATAAAAAATCATTGACAGAGTTGGCAAAAGAGAAAGATATCAAACTTGCAAAACTCATGTGATAAAAAGCTGTCGCCCGATGGCCTTCCAAACCTAAACCCGATAGCAGCGCAAAGCCCGCTTCTATCAGCGGCTTGCAGCAAATAGCGGGGCTACCTTAACCTAAGAACCACGGCAATTGCTTTTCTAAAACGACCGGCTACTAATCACATCCATCTACTGTAGAGATGTATTTACCATTCCATAACCAAAATATCATTTAAGAAAGCTAATTTTGAAGCCTAACCTGTCCCCGCCTTGGCGGTGTCCTCACCGGCAGGTAATTAAGGTAGATATTTAGATTATGTGGTACAATAACATCCTCGAAACCATCGGCAACACACCCCTGGTTAAACTGAATAAGGTAGTAAAAGATATCCCTGCTACGGTTTTGGCAAAAATTGAAACCACCAACCCGGGCAACTCTATAAAAGACCGCATGGCCCTTAAAATGATTGAGGATGCCGAGAAAAGCGGCAAACTTAAACCCGGCGGCACCATCATAGAAGGCACATCGGGCAATACGGGCATGGGCCTGGCCATTGCCGCTGTGATAAAAGGCTACAAATGTATCTTCACCAGTACCGATAAGCAATCGAAAGAAAAATTCGATGCCCTGCGCGCCTTTGGGGCCGAGGTTATCGTGTGCCCCACCAATGTGGAGCCGGAAGACCCGCGTTCTTACTACTCCGTATCGTCGCGCCTGGAGCGCGAGGTGCCCAATTCCTGGAAACCCAACCAATATGATAACCTGAGCAACTCGCAGGCGCATTACGAGCAAACAGGTCCGGAAATATGGGCGCAAACCGACGGAAAAGTTACCCATGTGGTTGCCGGCGTTGGTACCGGTGGCACGCTATCAGGTATCGCTCGTTACCTTAAAGAGCAGAACCCCGATATCAAAATCATCGGTATCGATACTTATGGCTCGGTGTTCAAAAAATACAAGGAAACCGGCGAGTTTGATAAGAACGAGATATATCCTTACATCACCGAAGGCATTGGCGAAGACTTTTTGCCGGCGAATGTGGATTTTAGCCTGATAGACCACTTTGAGAAGGTAAGCGATATGGATGCCGCCCTCATGACGCGCGAGATTGCCCGCAAGGAAGGCATCTTCGCCGGCAACTCAACCGGCTCGGCTATTGCAGGCGTGCTGCAAATGAAGGATATGTTTAAGGAGGGCGATGTGGTAGTGGTGATATTCCCCGACCATGGTACCCGCTACCTAGGCAAAATGTATAACGACGACTGGCTGCGCGATCGCGGTTTCATCAAAGAAGAAAAACTCACCGCCCGCCACATCCTCAGCAAAAAAGAAAGCACTGAAATTGTGACTATCGACTGCGAAAAGACCGTGCTGGAGGCCATCAACACCATCAAATCGCTCAATATCTCGCAGATACCCGTTACCCAAAAAGGCATGGTTATCGGCAAGATTACCGAAAGCGACATCCTCACCTCGCTGATGGAAAACCCGGGCATCAAATCGCAGCCCGTTAAAAGCATTTCAACAGCACCCTTCCCTTTTATCGACCTGAATACCGCTATAGACAAGATATCTGCAATGATTAACAAGGATAACATCGCCGTGCTGGTAGAGGATGATAACGGCAAGATTGAGATTATTACGCAGTACGATATTATTAATGCGATATCGGCGTAGTTGAGGCGAAAGGATAAAGGTAAAAGCTGAAAGGTTTTTATTGTAGAGACGCGAAATATCGCGTCTTTTTTTGTTATTTTTAGTTTTATAAACCAGCACCTATGTCTTATCTAAAATTCCACCTCGCAGGTATCACGCTCTTATTTAGTTTTTCTGCTTTTTGCCAAAACCCGACTGCGGTTACCATGAGGTGGAAAGTAAAACCAGGAGAAACGCTTACATATAAAACCTATATGAAGCTTGACACCTCAGCGTCTGATAAGTCGCCGTTTGGAGGCTTTTTTGACAGTATGGATTCTCTCGGAAAGGATAAAGCCGACTCTAAGGCCGATAAGCTATCAAATAGGAGTAAAGCGAATCGCCGGAAAAATATGGCAAACGCGCAGTTGGGCTTTAGCGATATGATGCAAAAGATGAGAAGTTTAGTGCCTGAATATTATATCACCAGCATGAAAGGAGGACAGCATGGTTTAATAAATTTAGAAATGCTGCCTTTCAGGACAGCAACAACGGATACCGCAAAGAAGCAAGACGGCTTCCTACAAATGTTCGATTCCATGTCATCAGAGCCTCTATTGAACGCCACCATACACGAAGACGGGGCTTTAGAAAGCTTTTACCTGGGTAATGAAGAAAATAACATACTTGCTTTATTTTTTCAATTGCCGGCCAAACCCGTTAACATAAACGATACCATATCAATAGCAACACATTTTGTGAACGTTGGTGCGCGGTTTAAATGCGATACTGCATATAAAAAAAACAAAGTGTGGATAGCAGATATTGAACATGGCCCGGCAGGGGAAATCGTGACTGTTAAATATGATATTGAGGAATATGTTGCCGGTAGCTATCGTTTCCCTTTCCAGGGCAAAGAGGTAGAACAGGCTGGCGGACGCTTGCAAACTACCTTCAAAACAGTTTTTACAGCAATCGCGAAATTTTCAGTAGCCGAGGGAAGGTGGCTAACTTATGAAGGTGACCTGGAGGTGTCGAACTCTGGTTTCATAGGTTTGGGACACTCAAAAAAATGGTACCGATTAGTGCCGCAATAGCAATTCGGCTTGTACGATGAGGACTGCTGGCCTCCCAAACTAAATTAATTGATAATGTAATATTTACCTGTCCATAATTCCTTTTTTGTGAAAAAAATCCTCCTTATCGCCTGTTTGTTTTTACTGGCCGGATGTGACAACACCTGGGAAACTATGCACCTTTCGACCGAAAAAGCGAGAAAGGCTATAAGTCCCTATGCAAAAAACTATAAAGCACGGGAACGGGTATTTGCTAAAACCGCTATAACCGATGAGAAAAGCGCAGCCGCTGCAGCCGAAGAAATACTATTCCCAATATTCAGCAAAGAGACCATCAAGAACGAAAGGCCCTATACAGTTGGCAATGCAGATGGATATTGGATAATTTACGGTTATTTGCCTCCCGGTTATCATGGAGGCGTTTTTAAGATTATATTCTACGGAAAAACGGGTGAGGTAATATACTGGGAACACCAAAAATAGCGCGGCCCTGCAAACCCGACCTGCTTGCCAATAATTGCCGCGTCGCCCCAAAGCACACGGCCCCTGCTGCTCCTCGTAGTGATAAAGTTGAATAATTTTAGGCATATCCGTTCCACCATTTTAAATTTCACAGATAACCCGAATGAAACTTTTCATTATATTTAGTTTGTGAAAAAAATCCTCCTTATCGCATGTTTGTTTTTTCTGGCCGGTTGTGATAATACCTGGCAAACCATGCACCTTTCGACCGAAAAATCGAGAAACGCTATAAGCTATTATGTAAAACGACATAAACTGCCTGAGCGGATGTTTGCGAAAACGGTGATAACAGACGAGGCGAGCGCAGCGCTTGCAGCGGAGGAAGTACTATTCCCAATATACGGCAAAGAAACAATCCGGAACGAAAGACCCTATACAGTTGGCAACGCAGATGGCTATTGGATAGTTTATGGTTACCTGCCACCTGATGTCGACGGAGATGTTTTCATCATTATATTCTACGGAAAAACCAGCGAGATTATGTATTGGGAGCATGGGAGGTAGGACTATTGACATAGGTTCAATCGTACACAAATTTGTATATTTAATTGTGAAAAAACTCCTTATCATTTGCGCGTTTTTATTGGCCGGGTGCGATAATACCTGGCAGAACAGGACATTGCCTGTTAGCATGGTTAGACTTTATGCTCATAATTGTCTGGAAGCGTTAAAACTTCATCACCTGCGATACCCTGTGTCGCAATTAAAAATAACAGATGAAAGGAGCTTTGTGAAAGCAGCTGAACCTATCCTTTTTGCGGAATATGGAGAAGAATGGGTAAAGGGGCAAAGGCCATATGCTGTGGGTTATGCTGATGGTTATTGGATGATGCAAGGACATTTATGGGCAGATCATGGCGGCGAATTTGAGATAATCATATACGCCAAAACCGGACAGGTAATCCATATGTCCCAAGGAGGAAAATAGCACCAGGTAAATCGTCTGCAGATCAATGTCGTTTACTTAAAGGAGGCTGTATCAAAATCCAATTCACCAACAATAAAGAACCCATGCCGGGCAAATACCACCTTTATGTGGCGGCGTTAAAAAGCCGACTTTTTTTTACGAAATATAACAAATGTCAATAAGAGTAGTGGTGACACGATTTTGTCAGCACCTCAATATTTTCAACATGTTGATTGTTAGGTATTTGAAAATGTTCACGGTGTTCACGCGGCGCACCGTGAACACCCTTACCATTTCTTAAATATCACGAACACTGCCAGCACAATCAGCGCGAAACCCACGAGATGGTTCCAGCCGAGTTTTTCGGTTTTGAAGAAGACGATGGTGAATACCATAAACATGGTAAGCGTAATGGCTTCCTGTATGGTTTTGAGTTGTACAAGGGTAAATGGCCCGCCATCTTCCTTAAAGCCCAACCGGTTTGCCGGCACCTGGAACATATACTCGAAAAAGGCCAGTCCCCAGCTGATGAAGATGATCGAAATAAGCCCCAGGTTTTTACCCCATTCGTACTCTTTGAATTTGAGGTGCCCGTACCAGGCAAATGTCATGAACATATTGGATACGGTAAGGAGAAGGATGGTTTTTAGTCCGCGCATAATACACGATTTAACAGGATTTTTAGTCGTTTTTTAACAGGATTAAGGGATTTATGGATTAAAACAGGATTATTGTAACCCGATAATGCTAAACTTGTTTTCAGTACCCCCACTTGTCCATCCGCTATGCAAGCGACTCTGCTTGCCGATGGTTGCCGCGCTATCGCTCGCAATGACGTTGGGGAATATTTCCATCTGCACATCTGTAATCTGCATATCTGCACATTACTGTAGCCTTTTCTTCGCCAGCTCGGCGCTGTACACTTCGTTCAGCTTTGGCGATGGGTTTACCAGCAGGTATATCCGGGTGCCTTTTTCACGGGCCAGGGGTGTGGTAACTTCGCCCATTTGCTTGTAGCTTTCTAAAAGCGGGGCCAGGCGGGCGGTTACGTTATCGTCATCATCTACATAAATGATGTATTTGCCGTTCAGGCTGTCGGGCGCCCACAGGGCAAAACTGCTGTTGAGGCTCACCACATCGGGCATGTTATATTTTTTGTGGAAATAGTGTAGTGCGCCGGCTTCGCCGTAGTTATCGGCAAATATCTGGGCGTGCTTTTGCTGCTCGGGCGTAAGGCTATGGTAAGCGTCTGCGGCTTTTTTGGCCATTTCGTCCCAGCCCAACATATCGGCATAGTCCTGCGTAAGTGGGTGCTGCTTTTGATCTTCCCAGGTAACGGCAAAATTTAAGAAAGGCATATGCTTTGTGGCATATTGAAATGCACTTACGGTATTATCTAAAGATAATACAGGCAAAAACAAGGGCAGCAACAGCAGGTTGGGCAAAATAAACAGCAGTATGGCCGCAATGCGTAAAACTACCCACGACCGCTGGATCATCTTCTCTAAAGCAAAACCACCTGCTGCAAACAACATGGGGTACGCCCCGAAAATGTAATAGCTTTTGCCATCCATATAAAGCAAGAACAGGAAGATAAGTACGTAAGCAATGGCCAGGTACCTGAAACGCCTGAGCTTGAATGCAAACAGCAAAAAGAAAAACCCGGTAAGCCAGATAAACAGCGATGGGCCATTTACCAGCAATTGTTGGATGATGAAATCAGAAGGTTTTACGTAATCGAGCTGCGTGGCACGCAGCTCTTTCATGTGTGTTATTACCGGTAGATGATGCGCGAATTGCCAGATAACATTGGGCAGGAATATGAGCACCGCTATAAGCGCCGAGATGATGACATGGCGGTTGAAAAGCAGCTTGCGCTCGTTACTGATGAGTATTCCAATGATGAGCGAACCGGTAAAGAACGCCATGGTGTACTTGGTAAGCATCCCCAGGCCAACCGCTGCGCCAAGCCAGTACAGGTAGCGTACATCGGCAGTGTTCAAATACTTGCAGAACAGCCAAACCGTAAGCACCCACCAAAGCTGATCGAACACCACAGGCTGAAAGAGGTAATTGCTGGCTACAAATGCAGGTGCAAATATGAGTGCCAGGCAGGCCGTAGTGATAGCAAACCGCTTGCCGCCAAGCTCAACCACTATACGCCCCGTAAGCCATACAATCAATGCCCCGGCAATTGTTGGGAATACCCGGGCCGCAAACACCGAATCGCCAAATACAGACAGGCTGATCCTGGCCAGCACCGCAATAAACGGGGGGACTTCTTTATAGCCCCAATCCAGGTGGTCGGCCAGTACCAGGTGCAAAAATTCATCACGGTGGAAACCAAACCGGCTGATAGCTACCGCATTGAGCACTACTTTAAGGGCAACAAATATCAATATAAACTTGGAGTACCCAGGCTTCCGGTTTTTATAGGACATTAAATGGCTTAGTTGGTTGCGTTAAAGATATTTTAAAAAGCTGAAAGTACAAAAGGACATCATTATATCGGAATCCAAATCACTCATTCAATAATTCACCCGTCCCCTACATTACCCAAAGCCGCCACACGCCCGATATCAGCATGCAGGCAAAGGCCAGCGGGGTCAGTATCTTCCAGCAGAGGTTCATCAGTTGGTCTACGCGCAGGCGGGGCAGCGTCCAGCGTATCCACATCTGTACGCCTACCAGGCCGATTGTTTTTAATAATATCCAGATGATGCCCCATCCGGTGCTGGTCGTCCAGTCGGCCAGCCTTAGCCAGCCCATATTGGGCAACGGCGTGTTCCAGGCACCCAGGAACAGGATTACCCCTACCATCGATACCAGGTACATCATACTGTACTCGGCTAAAAACACAAGCGCAAATTGCAAGCCTGTGAACTCGGTATGGAAACCCGATACCAATTCCGAATCTGCCTCGGGGATATCGAAGGGCGCGCGGTTGCTCTCCGCCAGTGAGGCAATGAAATATATTACGAATGCTACCAGCAAATGCGGCGCACGGAACACGTTCCACGATAATAGGCCGCCTATATGGCTCACATCCCAAATGCCCAGGAATTTTATTTTCTCTGCTGCCAATACGCCCTGCTGCATGGCAATTTCCTGCAGGCTTAGGGTTTGGGCTATCATCACTACCGCTATCAGTGCAAAGCCGGCAGGAATCTCGTAAGAGATGATCTGAGCAGCCGAACGCATGGCACCCAGTATAGAATATTTGTTGTTGGATCCCCAGCCGGCCATCAGTATGCCTAGGGTTTCGATAGAAATAATGGCGAACACGTAGTACAGCCCGATGTTGATATCTGCGGGAATAAGGCCCGCGCTCCAGGGCAGGGCAGCGAAGCCAAGGTAAACGCCTATGAAGATAATCACCGGCGCCATCACAAACAGCACCTTATCGGCCGCCGCGGGGATGATGAACTCCTTCTGCACCATCTTCAGCATATCTGCCGGTACCTGCAGCCAGCCGAATTTTCCGGTTTCTGTTGGGCCCAGGCGGTTTTGTATAAAGGCGCTTACCTTACGCTCGGCATATACGCCCAACATGGTAAAAAGGCCCACAAAAGCAAACAGGCCAAAGGCGACGATGAAATATGTAAGGTAAAAATTCAACAGCGTGCTATAAGTTGCAAACTTAATAAATGCGGGGGATAGTATATTAGTATTACACCGATTTCACGGATTTTTGTGATTACACCGATTGGTCCCCCCACCGTCATTATAAGGCACGAAGACAACCGACCGTAGGGAGCACATTGATTCCTTAAGAAAATTAAAACATCAATAATCTCTACGTAGGATAGGCTACTTTGCAGGTCGCCCTGCTAATCGGGAGATTGCTTCGTTCCTCGCAATGACGCGGGGGTTCAGACAATCTGCACATCCCTATTCGCACCCCTCCCGTACATCCACAAACTCGCTTTTTACGTCGTCGTTGAAGAATTGGGAGGCGTGGTGGTCGAAGTCGGCGGTATCATCAATGGTGGTATAAAATTTACGGCTGCCGGTTTTGGTGATGCGTTGTTCAATTTCGGGATGGCGCTGCAAGTAGTCTACCAGGCTGGCGGCAACAATATCGCCCTGGGCCACAACGTTTACGCCTGCCGGCAAATGGGCGTTGATCTTATCGGCCAATAACGGATAATGTGTGCAGGCCAGCAATATGGTATCGATATTTGGCGATTGGGCCATTAATTGGTCGAGGTAAAGCTGTACGTAGTAATCGGCACCCGGCTTATCGTATTCGCCGTTTTCTATCAGCGGAACCCAAAGCGGGGCAGCCTGCTGGTGGACCTTCAGTTGCGGGGCAAAGTGCTCAATCTCTAACAGGTACGATCCGCTTTGCACCGTGCCCTTGGTCCCCAGCACCCCAATCTCATTGGTGTTGGTGTAATTGCCAATAACTTCTGCCGTGGGGCGTATAACGCCCAGTACGCGCTTATCGGCATTGGCCTTTGGCAAATCCTGCTGCTGTATGGTGCGCAAGGCCTTGGCCGATGCGGTGTTGCAGGCCAAAATCACCAGCGGGCAGCCTTGCTTAAACATCCATTGTACGCATTCCCAGGTATATTGGTGTATGGTTTTGAACGACCTATTGCCGTAGGGTGCCCGGCCGTTATCGCCCAGGTAAATATAATCGTAGCCGGGCAATTGCGCTACTATGGAGCGAAAAACGGTTAAGCCGCCTATGCCAGAATCAAATACGCCTATTGGTGTGCCGGTTGCCATACATCGTCAAAACTAAAAAAAGCGCCCCATAGTTGGGGCGCTTTTTATGATTAATAATCTTGTTTACGCTTATTTCAAGCCCAATTTCAATTTCACAGCAGCCATCAAATCATCACCATCCGGCGCTACGATCAGGTCGGTTTGCGATGAGTTAAGCACATAAGTGTAACCTTTTTCTTTTGCTACTGCTGCAATTGCGGCACGTGCCTTATCAACCAGTGGTTTGGTTAGCTCGTTACCTTTTGCTTCTACTTGCTGCTGTGCAGTGTTTTGGTAGTCCTGGAAACGTTTCTGCAGATCCTGCAATTCGCCTTCTTTTTGCACGCGCACAGCATCAGACATAGTTGCTTTTTTATCCTGATAATCTTTAAGCTTTGTTTGCAACTCGGTGTTCATGGCAGTAAGCTGATCAACAAATGTTTTTTTGTATAGATCGATTTGGGTAGAAAGCGTCTTAGTTTCTGGCATTAAACCTACCAATTGCTCAAAATTAATGTGGGCTATCTTGGTTTGGGCCTGGGCAAAGTTGCCTGCAAATAACATTCCTGCTGCAACTAAAGCAACTTTAAATAATTTTTTCATTGTTTTTTTGTTCTGTTCTGGTGTTTAATAAATAGTTCGCGAATTTATATAAAATTTTTATTTCGCAAGCACTCCGGGTTTAAGCCCAAGCTTGGTAATCACATCGTTACTTTTATCGTAGCGCGGGCTGGCATACAGCATAATCACCTCGCTGTTTTTATCGAATATCATATCCAGGTTATCTGCCTCGGCAACTGCTTGCACTGCTTTTGACACTTTATCCTGTATAGGTTTAATCAGTGCCGTGCTTTTTTGAGCAAGGTCGCCATCGGGGCCAAATTTCTGACGTTGAAAATCTTTAGCCAATTTTTCTTTGTCTACAATTTCCGCTTCGCGGCGTTTGCGCATATCCGGGGTCATTAGCACCTGATCGGCCTGGTAGGCTTTGTACAGGCGGTCTATCTCCTGGAAACGGCCATCCACCTCGCGCTGCCATTGGTCTGATAAAGCTGCGAGTTGCTTTTGGGCAGATGCATACTCGGGTATGTGTTTCAGGATGTAATCCGAATCTACATACGCGAACCGCTGCGCCATTGCTGCCGTGCAGGCCGTTACCGTAAAAAAGAGTACTAAAATTATCTTCTTCATAAACTATGCTACAAGTTTAGTTAAATCCGCCGCTTAAGCTTTGTGATATTGTAAAGTGTATATGCCCTTTGTTTGCAGTAGGCTGGCCGGGCAACGCATCGAAACCGTAACCATAATCAAGCCCAAGCAAGCCAAATATAGGTAAAAATATCCTTGCGCCCACGCCTACCGACCTACGAACGTTAAACGGATTTACCTGGTTTATATTATCCCACACGTTACCGCCCTCTGCAAAGGCAAGCATATATATGGTTGCCGACTGGCTGGCAATTACCGGGTGCCTTAACTCAAACGTGTACTTGTTGTAGATAGCGTTACCCTGGTTGCTGTTGGCATCAAAGCTGGAACCAACAGGCACTACCGAGAAGTTTTCGTAACCACGCATCCCTATGATATCCGTACCCTGTAAAAACTGGTAGGTTTGCATACCGTCGCCGCCTAATTTAAAGCGTTCGAACGGCGATGGGCCTACTTTGCTGTTATACTGGCCCAGGTAACCAAACCTTACCTGACTCATCAATACCAGCTTGCCGGTTATTTTAGTGAACCACTGCGCATCGAATTTTATTTTAAAGTACTCCACAAAGTGGTAACGCTCTTCGGGCGTAGCAACGTTGTAATTAGTATGGTTGAATAACGAGTATGGCGGCGTGCCCTGCAGGGTCAACTTAATGTTTGACCCGCTGGTTGGGTAAAGCGGCACGTCTACCGAGTTACGGCTAAGCTCCTGCGTTAACTTGATGTTGTACGAAGTACCATTGTTGAACAGGTAGCCCGGGTAATTATCCAGGTTATAGTGGTCGAAGTTTAACGAGTAGTTCAGCTGGAAGTAGTTATCCGGCCAGTTTAAACGTTTACCCAGGGTAATACCCACACCATTTATACGCAGGTTGTTGTAATTAGGGCTTGTTTTTGGGTAGTACTGCCCTGTAGAGCTTCCCTGTGTATAAGCCGATACAGCAAAGTAGATTGGCTTTTTACCACCCAACCACGGCTCGCTAAAGGTAAAGGAGAAGTTCTGGTAAGTACGGCCGCTGCTTTGGCCCCTTAGGCTCAGTTTCTGCCCGTCGCCTTTTGGCAATGGGCGGTATGCTTTGCCATTGAATAAGTTGCGCAGCGAGAAGTTGTTGAACGTTAAGCCCAATGTACCCACCAACTGGCCACCACCGAAACCGCCCGAAAGCTCGATTTGATCCGATGGTTTCTCTACCACATTGTAAACCAAATCTACAGTACCCTCTGCAGGGTTGATGTTAGTTGGCCTTGGTTCGGTCTTTTGCTCGTCGAAGTTGCCCAGCTGGCCAATTTCGCGCGCGCTGCGTATCAAGAGTTCTTTGTTGAATTTCTGTCCCGGTTTGGTACGTATCTCGCGCATTACCACCTTATCGTTGGTAACATCGTTGCCTTTTAGTATCACACGGTTGATGGTGTACKGCGGGCCCTCGTAAATACGGATGTCCAGATCTACGGTATCGTTATGGATACGGGTTTGAACCGGATCGGCATTGAAAGTAAGGTAACCATCGTTAAGGTATAACGAAGATACGTCGTCGTTGTTAGGCGTTGGGCCGCTCAGGCGCTTGTTCAGCTCTTCTTCGCTGAAAACCGCGCCCTTTTCTATCGACATTACGCGGGTTAATATCTCGGCAGGGTAACGCGCGTTGCCGCTGAATTTAATATCGCCAAAGTAATACTTATGGCCTTCATACACCTTTATTTTTACGTCGACGGTTTTATCGTCGTGGTGTAAAACGCTATCGGTCAGTATCTCGGCATCGCGGTAGCCGGCACCCTGCATTTTATCTATCAGGTTCTGCTTGTCTTCTTCGTATTTGTCCTGCTTGAATTTTTTAGAACCGAACAGGTTGTACCAGCGGCGTTTGCGGGTTTTGCTAAGGTATCCACGCAACTTTTTCTGCGAGAAATCCTTATTCCCCTCAAAGACTACGTCATTGATCATCACCTTGGTCTTTTTATCCACTGCAACGTTCAGTATTACGCTGTTGGGGTCGCCGGGGTCTTTTGTTTGGGTGATAACAACGGTTACATTTAAGTAGCCTTTTTCCTGGAAGTGCCTTTTGATGATAGCCGTAGTAGTGCTCAGCAGGTTCTCGTTTACGATCTTGCCTGTTTTGTCGCTCAGCTTTTTGGTAACGTCTTCAATTTCGCCTTTGCGAATGCCAGTGATGTGCAGCCTTGATAAACGCGGACGCTCTACCACGGCAATTTCCAGGTAAATGGTATCCATGTTGATGCCGGTAACATTCAGGTGGATATCATCGAACAGCCCTTGCTTGTAAAGATCTTTGATCACGTTGGCATTGGCTTCGCCGGGCAGGTTTATCTTATCGCCCTTGTTGAGCTTGGATATCTGCAGCAATACATCCTTATCAAGGTATTTAGCGCCACTAATGGTGATGCCGCCAATGATATAATCTTTTGGATTAAGGTAGCTCAAGCTGTCGGCAGGGATAGTTTTGGTAAGCGTTGACCGCCTTTGGCCAGGTATCTGGGCTATAACGGCAGTGCTTAGCAAAGAGAAAAGTATAGCGAAAAAGACTTTATTCATCCGAATATTTTAGTGGGCTAAAAATAATTTATACAGTTGTTAAAAAGTGTTAAAAGGAAAAATTTAGTTTACCTGCTCGCTTGTCATACCAAAACGGCGCTCGCGTTTCTGGTAATCAAGTATAGCTTCATACAAGTCTTCGCGCCTGAAATCGGGCCATAATTTTGTGGTGAAGTATAGTTCTGCGTAGGCAATTTGCCACAGCAGGTAGTTGCTAATACGGTACTCGCCGCTCGTGCGTATCAATAGCTCGGGGTTTGGCATACCGCCTGTATATAAATTATCCTCAAACGTGTTCTCAGTAATATCCTCGGGTTTCAACTCGCCGCTTTGCACCTTTAAAGCAAGGGCTTTGGCCGCGTGTACAATCTCGCGGCGGCTGCTATAGCTCAATGCAAGCGTAAGCACCAGGCCGGTATTTGCCGATGTTTTTTCTATTGCATTCTTAAGTTCGCGGTTGCATTTCGCGGGCAGCTGGTCAAGGTCGCCTATGGCGTTAAGCCTAACGTTGTTTTCCATCAGCTTGTTTATCTCTTTGTTGATGGTGCTGATGAGCAATTCCATGATAGCATTTACCTCGAAGGTGGGGCGGCTCCAGTTTTCGGCACTGAAGGTATAAAGGGTGAGGTATTCTATACCGATAATGCCTGCGCCTTCTACCACATCGCGTACCGATAGTACACCATTATGGTGGCCAAACACCCGCAACTTGCCTTTGCCTTTGGCCCACCGGCCGTTACCATCCATAATAACTGCTACGTGGCGGGGCAATCTCTGCAAATCTATCTGATCCTTATAACTCATTTTTCGGGAGGTTTTAACAGCCAAATTAAGGCCGTTAAATTCATGGCTATACTCAAAAACAACCTGTTTTAAGCAAAGCCAACTATAAATACGCTTCTTTTTTAAGGTGACAAAGGTAAAACTTACTTTGTATTATTTTAGTATGGTATGAAAAAGAAATATGCAGCTAATGTTGGGGAGATGTTGGAGATGAGGGGGTTTGATTTTTTGAGAAGCCGGGGAAGGCCCTCCCCCATTTTCGAGGGTAAGGTTATTTATTCGAAGGTAAAAAATATTAAATTTTACCTTTGACACAAACTCGGCAAAATCAGAATTTAGCTACTATCCCTAAAGGTTAAAACGTTCATCAATTGCATATTCAAATACAGTTTCTCTTTGCCCACATATTCACTTTTGAGGAAACCCGCCGCTTCCAGGTCATTTAAATACTTCCCCGTGGTTTTAAGGTTGCCGATGCCTGCTGTTATTAAAGATGACCTTTTGGTGTATGGCAATCTGAACAGCACATCTAATAAATCCCTCGAATAAATTTTTGGCAGTGTTTTTTGGATAGACTCTCCCATATTTTTCATCAAAGCTTCTATTGCTGCTATCCGCTGCCGCCCTTTTATGGCCGTGCTTTCTACCATGCTCAATATATATATTATCCAGCCCTCCCAGTCTCCATGTTCGGTTACCCGGCGTAGTTTGGTATAGTAATCGCGTTTGTTATGGATAATATAGTCGCTTATATACAAGGCCGGCATTTGCATTAGCCCGGTAAGCTTTAAATAAAGCAGCATGATGATGCGCCCCGCCCTGCCATTACCATCCATAAACGGGTGTATAGCTTCAAACTGGTAATGAATAAGCGCCAGCTTTATCAGCGGGTCTATTTCGTTGTCGATATTTATGAAATCTTCCAACTCTTTAAGCATATCGCGTATTACCTGTTCGCCTTGCGGCGGAGTGTAAACCACCTCGCCGGTTGCCGGGTTGGTAAGCGTGGTGCCGGGCGTATTCCTGATGCCGGAGGTATTTTCCTTGATAATCTGCATTATCCTGATAAATAAATTGGTGTTCATAAACGGCCGCTGCTCTAACTGGCCAAAGCCATACCACAAAGCATCCTTATAATGGATTACTTCCTTCGTAGCAGCATTTTCGGCCACTTTATCAGCAATAGTTGCTTTGAATAACTCGTCCTGAGTGGTAATTATGTTTTCGATGGCCGAGCTTGCCTGCGCTTCCTGCAAGTTGATGGCATCAATAAATAGTGTTGGGTTTGGCAAATTAGTAATGGCACCTTTCAGTTCGGCCAATGCCCGGCTTGCTGTAATTGTTTTTTTTAAGATAGCCACCGTATCAACACTTGCCGCCGGGGGCAATGGCGGAAGTTCGTTATACGGCTTTTTTGAATTGTATCCCATCACCAACTTTGAAGGTAATATTCACCCCTTTTTATTTTCGAAAGTAAAAATATGAAAAATTTACCTTTTTACAAAAATCAAGGGTAAAAAACCAAAAATTTTACCTTCATTATAGTTTTCGAAGGTAAACGTTACCCTCGTTTTTACCTTCGAAGGTAAGCGTTACCTTCGTTTTCATATTCGAAGGTAAAAAATTCAATAATTTACCCCCGTTGTGTTTCGAGCGTAATATTACCTTCATGGTTTGCAGCGTATGCCATATTCGGTAAGTTGATATAGAAGATCCGATTGATATTTTCTATTTACCGTCCATTGTTGAGTTTCGATTTTACACGGGATAATTTACCCGGCTTTTTTTATCAGTATCTGTGAGTATTGGAGCTACTTCATATTTTAAATTCCATTCTTTAATATGTTCTAAAATCGGCAAAAATGCCAGGCCTTTTTCAGACAACTTATATTCTACTCTTGGGGGTAATTCCTTATAGGCCAATCTCTCTAACAGTCCATCCTCTTCCAGTTCTTTTAACTGTTCGGTGAGTACCTTCCTCGAAATGTGGGGTATTATGGCATCGAGCTGACCAAAACGAATTGTACGGTTCGCTATTACATTGATAATTATCGGCTTCCATTTATTACCAATAGTGCCAATAGCTCTTGTAAAGGGGCAATTAGAATTGCAAAATCTTTCGTCTTTCATATTTAAAAATTTGCAGTTACCTGTCAGTAACCAGAATAAACCATCAATAGTTACAAATATAAACTATTGATGGTATCTTTGCGAAACAAATTTAAATATAAATTAAAAATGAGCAGATTAAAAGATAAAGTAGCCGTAATAACAGGTGGTAATAGCGGCATTGGGCTTGGCATTGCCCTCGAATTTAAAAATGAAGGCGCCAAAGGAGTTATTGTTGGCAGGAACCAGGAAACTTTAGATAGTTCCGCAGCACAACTTGGAGATGATTTTATAGCCATAAATGCCGATGTAACCAACCTTGCCGACCTGGAAAGGGTGTTTAAAGAAACAGCTGAAAAATTTGGTAAAATAGACGTGCTTGTTGCCAATGCGGGCGGTGGAACTGTAGGAACTGTTGCAACTATAGGCGAAGCCGACTACGACAAAACAATGGATCTGAACCTGAAAAGTGTTTACTTCACTGTAAATAAAGCGCTGCCCTATCTGAATGATGGCGCTTCTATTATCCTTATCGGGTCGAATGCAGCGCATCGGGCATATGCGAATTTTACATTGTATGGCGCTGCAAAAGCGGCCGTGATCTATTTTGCAAAAGCATTTTCAAGCGATCTGTTAGATAGACAAATCAGAGTAAACGTAATAACACCGGGTACAACAGATACGCCGGCATTCGACAAATTTGTGCCCGCAGAACAAATAGAAGCTGTAAAAACACACTATGCAGGTGTAATGCCTACAGGCCGGATCGGGCAACCATCCGACATTGGTAAAACCGCGGTTTTCCTGGCTTCTGATGATTCTTCGTTTATGCTTGGCGCCGAACTCCTTGTTGATGGTGGCATGACCTATTTGTCTAAATAAATTTAAAAAATCTTCAAAATGAGCAATTCAGAAAACAAAGCTATAAGCTACGCAATTGTCGGCTTCGGCAAAATTGGTAATGCCCTGGCCAGGGCATTTGCCCGCAACGGTATTAAAGTTTCCGTTGCAACCACGCGCGACCCGGAAAGCTTTGCGTCTGACGCCGCTGCGATCGGACCAGAGATCATTCCCGTAACACTTGCGGAAGCTGTTAAGGCAGACGTTATCTTTTTAGCAGTGCGTTTTGAATCGCACCCGGATGTTGCAAAGGTCCTCCCCTCCTGGCAGGGAAAAATAATCGTCGATGTCACCAATGCTTACGGTGTGCCCCCTGAGCAATTGGGCGGACTGCCTTCTGCCAAATTCGTTGCGCAGGCTTTCACCGATGGAAAACTGGTTAAAGGCTTCAACCATTTGGGAGCTGCTATTCTTGAACAAGATCCGGCCGTACATGGTGGCAGGAGAGTTGTGTTCCTGGCAAGCGACGATGACGGCGCTGCGGCGGAGATAGGTGCACTTGCGCAAGATCTTGGTTTTTCAGCCATCCAATTGGGCAAGCTTTCAGAAGGCGGGTTGCTGGTGCAGGCTCACGGAAAGAGCTGGGGCCACCTGATCTTTAAGGACCTGGTGAAGTTTGATTAATATTAAATAATAGAAATAATGAGCAAATTAAAAAACAAAGTAGCGGTAGTTACCGGTGCATCAAAAGGAATAGGCGCAGCTATCGCCAAACATTTTGCAGCAGAAGGCGCAAAGGTAGTGGTGAATTATGCCTCGAGCAAAGAAGGCGCAGATAGCGTGGTTAAATACATAACCAACAATGGAGGCATAGCCATTGCGGTACAGGCCGATGTATCGAACGAAGCCGATGTGGCCAGGCTTTTCGAAGAAACCAATAAGGCTTTCGGCGCCCTGGATATTTTGGTAAACAATGCGGTGTTTCAGCAATTTTTACCTATCGAACAGGCAACGGCAGAAGCTTTTCATCAGCATTTCAACGTGAATGTTTTGGGGCCTGTACTTACCATCCAGGCAGCATTGAAACTGTTTGGCGATAAGGGCGGCAATATCATCAATATAAGTTCGGGTGCAAGCAAATCGCCTATGGCGGGAGTTTCGTTATATTCTGCAACTAAAGCGGCATTAGACGCCATAACCATCTCTTTATCGAAAGAACTGGGTGCGAAAAACGTCCGTATCAATTCTATCCTGCCTGGCGCTACAGAAACAGAAGGAGCAACCAGTGCAGGCGTTACCGCAGGCAGTGAGTATGAAAAAATGTTTGTCGAAAAAACACCGCTTGGACGCAGAGGCCAACCCGCGGATATTGCGAAAGCGGCAGTATTCCTTGCTTCCGACGATGCCGGCTGGATTACGGGAGAGCAAATTTCCGTTTCGGGTGGTATGTATGGATTTTAAACTGGACGGAATTATTGATTGACGGTAGTTTCGCCGAACGCAAAAAATAGCTTAGGTGCCCCCTAAGCAAACAAACCTTCCTTGCCGTGGCAAGGAAGGTTTGTTTGCTTATATATCATAAGGTTTACTGTAAAAAAACTACTGTACTTTAAAATGCACCGTATAGGGTTGCAGCGGATACCCTGCCTTAGATTGGAACGATCTGTCGGTAATTACAAAATCATAAGTTTGCCCGGGTTTTAAGCTTAATTTGAGCTTGAACGATTTGCGGTCATCCGTAAAACCTGTTACACCAGAGAGCGGGAAGTGCTCTTTACCGCCTTCGCCGAAGCTGATAGAAAACCCTTCGCCCATGGGTTCAGAGAAATTGATGCTGAGTTCTGTCAGGGAAGCAGAAACGTCTTCTTTTCCATTAAGATCGGGAGTAAGGCTCACTACCTGCGGTTGCAGTTTTTCAAACTTCTTTAACAGCGCCTCCTTGTCAATCGGCTCCGTATAATATCCGGATTCCCTCAGAAAATCTGTTACCTGCTGTTCGTTAGTATAATCTAATTCGATGATTTTTTTAATCGCTTCTTTCTTATCTGCATGATGCTTGTAGTACGCCTCGCAGATAACATACCCCATAAAATAGCCCAGATCTGCATGTGCGCTCCTGGAGCCATTATACAACCAGTTACCCGTTGCCTTGCTAAACATTTCAACCATAAATTTTTCTTTGAGTTCCTGCTCATGTGCACGACCGTAAATCATATAAGCGTTATCGTTTTTTTGGTGCGTAACCAGTTCTGCAATAAAGTCCGCTGCGCCTTCTGTTATTGTTTGCCCAAGCAATAACTGCTCGTCACCGGCTTTTTGCTGTGTATGCACATATTCGTGAATATTAAGGGCAACAAGATTTGAAGGCTGTTGATTTTTGAATACGTTCTTTAACCAATCGTTCAGTTCCGAAGCATCGGAGTTTTTGTCTGCCGTTGCAATTTCTGCGCCCACAAGCACCATATCGTTTGTAGTGGTCCCGCCCGAGCGCAGGCCGCCAACCGTGAAATACATCTTGGCCGGGCGCATTTCGGGGTACAGTTTCCTAAAGTTGTTTATGCTCCTGGTAATGGCGGGCACCTGATTTTTGATTGTCAGGGTATTACTCCTGATGCTTTTCCAAAATTTCGGATATTTATGAATCAGCGCAACCCACAGCTTCGCATCGTAGTCGCGGGCTTTCATAAAGGCTTTTAGTCCGGGTGTGCCTTTATCCACGTAAAGCCTTTGCATAAAATCAATTTGCTTTGCGGTATCAATAGTGGTTGCAACGCTATCGTACGCTTGCCAATACCGGTCGATATCATCAGTGTACACTACTTTAGATTTTTTTTGCTGCGCTTGAATGAGTAAAGGGAAGCAAAAAGTGAAGGCGAGGAGGTAAATGTATTTCATGTTAGCTTGTAGACGGGTTTGCTTTAATTGTGTTACATCAACATAAAATTATTTTATGCTAAAAACCTAAGTAAATTATTGCGAAGTGTTGTGTTCCCCCCTACTCCAACAAAAAACCCTCCCCGCCAAAGCGGAAGAGGGTAAAACACACTAATTTATTGATGAAGTTTAGGTTATGTTATCATTAGTAAGCTTGCTTATCCTTCAGCATGCTGATGTCTTTCGCGTCGATATCGGCAATAGCGAATTGCGGTACACCGGTAATGGTCATTTCGTCCAGCGCGTTCACCAGGTTTTCGTAAACGGAAGTATCGGCCGGTTTTATAATCACCATTAGGCCCTTGCCGGTGGCGGCCAGCACTTTTTTCTGGACATCCATAATGGCGTGCCGAAGGCCGCTTTTGCTGTAATCGGTAAGGGTTGCCGGTAATAGCGGCTTATCTGGCAAACCTAAATAATACATGGCCTGGTTGTCTTTGCCCAGGCAGATGGTAAGCGTACGCGAGGCCACCTGCGGCCCAGGCTCGTCGCCAACGGGCATATTCAAATCCATTGCCCGGGGCTTGCTTAACGTAGTGGTGAGCATAAAAAACGTGATGAGCAGGAAGGCAAGATCTACCATTGCGGTGAGGTCTACACGCAGGTTTTTTTTGTTGCTGCGTACCTTTTTGCCTTGTTTTTCGGGAGCGGTGTTTAATTCGGCCATGGCTTTATGCGTTTAGGGTTAAACAATTGGTTTTGTGTAATTCAACGTATAAAAGTAATGATATGTTTCAATATAACAAATTATATTTTGTTTTAATACATTTTCACAGAACATAAATTTATTTTTTTAACCACAGAGGGCGCAAAGAAGACGCAAAGGTGCACAGAGATTTGCAAATAGATTAATGAGTTTTTGAAATGGAGTTATAAAAACTTTGCGCCTTTGCGTGCCGAAGTGAGAGGCTGATTTTAATAAACTCACTAATGATGGCGATGTCTTCGGCCCTGTCTGCCGACAGGCAGGCCGGGCTTTTCGCTCATACGCGCACAAGGCCTTAAGCTCGAGGCCGGTATCCGCTCCAATCCCTATCGCGAAAGATTGTCTGAACTCGAATTCACCGAATTTATTGAACCATACAGAATGGTTGACAAGGCTTAATTCTGAAAATTCTCCTAATTCCTTAAAATTCGAGTTTGTCTTGTCCTAAGAAAGGTTGACAGTATTTTATAAAGATAAAACTATTATTGTTTGTTTGCCGTGTTAGGATGTGGGGAACGCGGAGCGTTGTCCACATCCTAACAC